>JAFAUR010001057.1 GCA_019243205.1 Acidobacteriaceae bacterium
ATTACAATATTGCCTACTCACTCCATCCGGTTCGCTTGCTGACATCGCTGGTTCGGAGGATTTACTATCTCTTCTTCGCGGAATTTCGATGGATCGGGACGGTACTGCTGCTGTTCACCCTCAGGTCTGCCGAGCCTTTCCGATCGCAGGCGTGGCGCATCACCGTAATCGTGTTTGGCGCGCAATTCCTCTTGGTAACTGTTCTAGGCGGGGCCGAACTGGAGCGCTATCTTCTGCCCGTTCTGCCGATCTTCTACATTGCAGTAGCCGTCGCTCTGACGTTCATCGAGCGCAGCGCTCTTCGCATCTCTGCAATCGCCGCGCTCGTCCTCGGTCTCGCTGTAAATTTATTCTGGAATCCGCCGTATCCGTTCCCGTACGAAAACAACTGGGCGATGGTGGATTTTGTTCGCCTGCAGCAGAGCGCCGCGGGCTTCAGCGAGCGGAATTTCCCGGGCTCCGCAATTGCCACGGCATGGCCTTTCAGCGAAGAGCTCCGACGATCTGATCTCGGCTATGTTTCGCAGCGGTGGAACGCAATCGAGACGAATGATTTTCATTACGCTTCGATTGCGGCCATTCCACCGCAGCGCTTCAACGTATTGATCACCTACACGCGGACGTGGGCGCCTGCAGGAGGAGTCCTTGCCATTCCATTCGTTCGCGATTTTCTGTCCAGGTATTACGATTGGCAGCCTGAAATCACAGCGGAGCAGTGCGCCGCGTTAGGCCTGCACGAGACTGTATCCTGGCAGTCCCGCGGGCAAAGCATCACGGTGTACAGGCGGCGCTGAGCCGTAGACTGCAGATATGGGGTTGAAGGTCCGTGGCGCCTGGTGGGGTGTCATCGTGTTGTTCCTGGTCCACGGTTTAGTGGTCGCATCCTGGTTGTCACGCATTCCCGCCATACAATCGGCGCTGCAAATCAACAACGGCGTTCTCGGTGTTACGCTCCTGGCCTCGGCAATAGGCGCGGTCACGACGATTCCTATTACCGGCTGGTTGATTACCCGGTTCGGCAGCAGGAAGGTTACAAGCGTCAGCAGCACGCTGTTCTGTGTCGCCGTCATGTTGCCGGGCACCGCAATGAATGCGATCACGCTGGCACTTGCGCTCTTTATTTTTGGGGCCTTGGCCGCCGCTATGGACGTCTCGATGAACGCGCAGGGCGTGGAAGTCGAGAAAGCGCTCGGCGCGCCGACGATGTCGCGCTTCCATGGCATGTTCAGCCTGGGCGCGATGATCGGTGCTGCTATCGGAGGCTCGCTCGCCGCACGATCCGTACCGCCACTGCTGCACTTTGCTGCAAGCGGCGTCATCAATGCAGTTGCTGTGCTGGCCGTTGCTCCGCTTCTACTGCCGACAGATCACGAAGTCACCAAACACGAGGATCGCTTGCCGCTCCGTAAAATGCCGAAGGTCCTGTTTGCGCTCAGCGCTATCGGATTTTGCATTCTTCTTTCAGAAGGAGCAATGGCCGACTGGACCGCACTATATCTGCGTCAGGTGGTTCAGGCGGGGCCGGGAACAGCCGCCATGGGCTATTCGGTGTTTTCAGGAGCGATGGCAGTATTTCGTTTTCTGGGAGATGCAATCACCGCCCGCCTGGGTCCGCTACTTACGGTGCGGACTGGCTGCCTGGTAGCCGCGGTAGGGCTCATTTGGGCTCTGCTCGCGCGTTCGGCGGCCTGGTCAATGCCGGGTTTCGCGCTCGCTGGAGCTGGCCTGTCCGTCATTATTCCTCTGGTGTTCGGCTCTGGCGGGCGCGTTCCGAATGTCAGCCCGGGAGCCGGTATCGCGACCGTGACGGGAATGGGCTATATCGGATTCATCGTCGGTCCGCCGACGATTGGGTTCGTTTCGCAAATCGTGACCTTGCGGTACGCGCTCTTCGTCGTCGTCGGTTGCTGCCTCGCAGGTGCTTTGCTTTCCGGTTTCATGCGGACTCTGGAAACCAGCCGCGCACAAACCGACGTAGCTATGGTGTCCCCAATTTGACGCGCTCGCTGTAGCCCGTCATCTCCAGGTATCCGACGCCCTCTACCGGCCGCGTTCCCATCTGTCCGGAGTAACTCACCGCCCCTTCCCAATAAGGAGCGGTCACCTGCTGGCCGCGATTGAATAATTCCTGCGATGGAAGCACAGTCTTCTGTTGCAAATCGAGCTGCAGAGATGGCACTGAAATTTTCCATGAGATGGGATAGCGCGCCTTCGTGTCCGGGCTCAGCCAAGTATCGCTCGGGGTCAAAACGAAGTCTGACGACTTCAGAAAATGGGCGCGTCCATTTCCGTCGACATAGGTTCCGGAAGGGTACGGGTCCTGCGCCGTAGAGTTCCGGCGCAAGCGGTAGAGCATGAGTTCCTGATTGTTATCTAGTTGAATCGCGAACCAGTCCCATCCGGCGAGGCTGCTGTCGGGAGGCTCGGTGAAATATTCGTGGTCCATCCAGGCGAGTCCGGTTAGCGAATATTTCTTCGTTTTCCAATCCACCTTGCCTCGCGCCTCGAGTCGGGTGAATGAGACGTAGTGCGACGCTTCGCCGCGCGCAGGGCCTTTCTGGCTAATCCCGTTCTCTCCATTGACCACGAATGGTTTCGCTGGAGTCAGTTCGAGCTGCAAGATGAGATTGTCGGCGACGGCCTGGAGCTTCTGCTTACCTGGTAAGAAATCGATCCAATCCACACTCCAATTGCCGTTCCAGTACCGGCGATCCGCAAAATCGGCCCCCGCCAATCCCGGCCCCGCGCGGTTCAGGCGCTCGGTGTGGAAAAATTCGCGGCCATCTAAATCGCTGAATGCGAGATGCGCAAGGTAGATCTGCTTCGGATCCCATGCGCCCGCATCCGGAGGCGCTGCTTTCCCCGGAGGTGAGGTTCCCTGCCGAAAAAACGTCAGTTCGAAGCCAAATCGGTGCCCATCGGGCGCGCGCAGATTTCCGGTGTAGTACCACCACTCTGTCTGATAATCCGGATGACTGAAGTGATCGCGAGGAAACTGGTAGCGGTAACCAGGCAAAGCAATCTGCCAATCGGCGCCGCTGAGGATGCTCGCGGCTATGAGAATCGCACCGGCGATTTTACTCTTCATGGATCACCTCGACTGGTATCAGTCGAATGGCAGTTCGTGCTGGATACAGGCCTGCAGCAAGGGTCGCCAGATAGATGCCCGTGAGTGCTAATAGGAGAACGGCAACCGGCCAGTGAAACTGTATGGTCCAGCCGAAGGATTGTTTGTTGATAACGAAGATCAGGATGAGGGAAAGCAGGGTGCCGAGCACAAGGCCAATCGCATTCGAGAACAGCGCCAATAGCCCTGCTTCGCACAAAATAATCTTGCGGACCTGGCCTTGCGAAGCCCCCATAATCCGGAGAAGTGCAAATTCTCTGCGGCGATCGATCACCATGGCGAGAAGAGAACCCGCGATTCCGATTACGGCGACGAAGATGGCTATTGCTTCGAGAGCATACGTAATCCGGAACGTGCGGTCGAACATGTCGATGGCGGCGCGGCGCAATGTGCTGTTCGAGATGACGAGAATGGCTTTTCCGCTCACGATGCGGTCGATTCCGGCTCTCGCGCTGTCACGGTTTGCGCCTGGTTTGAGATAGACCGCAAGGTTCGATGCTGCAGGATCAGGCAGGTATTTGAGCAGCGTGCGACGGTCGAGGACAATGAAGCCGCGCTCTGTCGAGTAGTCGTAATAAATGCCCACCACTTCGAAATGCCGTACGGCGCCCGCGAGCGGAATGTTCAGCACGCTGCCGACGTGAACATTGTGCTTGTTGGCGAACGGCTCGCTCACAACAGCATAATCGCCGGTCGGCAGCGTGGCAAGGATTCGGTCACGATCTTCGCCCGGCAGAAAGCGCGTGCTCGCAGCGTTTGCCACTTTGCTCGATTCGCCTCCGGCAAGCGTGGCAGGCATGCCCTGGTACGTAATCGGATACGCTCGAAAGCGATCGACGGAATCTATCTCCGGGAGATGCTCGATCCGGTCGGCAATTTCCGGCCTTAGTGTGGGATGCCGATCTGCGGCGGAAGAACCCGCGGGCCGCAAGTAGAAATCGGCTTTCAGCTCGTTATTCATCCACAGGGACACCGTCTGGCGAAAGCTGCCTACCATGATGCCGACGCTTGCAGTCATGGCTATCGCTGTGGCCAGTGCAGCTGTCAGCACGGATGTACGCCCGAGCGACGCGCACAAAGAGCGCATCGCTAGCCCTCCTTCGACACCAGTCAAACGCAGGACAACCGCTGACAGCCCGCTACTAAGAAAGGTGACGACGTTCGGAACTGAAACCGCCGTTCCGATAATCAGCAGAAGAACTGAAAGGTACGCGAAAACCGGCTGCCGCCCAATAGGTGGGAGTTGCGACAATGCAGCCGCCAGAAGCAACGCGAAGGCAGCCCAGATGGCAGTCCTGCGCGAGCGAACATTTGCGACGTATTGCTCCCGGCCGCGTGCCATGGCTTCCACCGGAGCAACGGATGCAGCTTCGGAAGCTGGAAGAATCGCTGCTAATACGGAGATAAGAATACCAACGGCGACGCCGGACCCTACACTGCCGGCCGTGAACGCGGCAGGGGCGGGGTGGCTGCTCACATAGAGCGACTCCACCGTCGAGCCGATCAGTTTCACTGCGCCAATCGCCATCACGCGACCCAAAATGACGCCGATGACGCTGCCAGCAACTCCAAAGAGCAGCGCCTCCGATACGAACCCCCCTCCGACCAGGCCACGCGTGGCGCCGATCGCCCGAATGATCCCAATTTCGGCTCGGCGTCGCACGACCGAAATCGAAATGGTGTTGTAGATCAGGAAGGCGCCGACTACAAGAGCGATATAGCTGAGCACGCGAAGGTTCCATCGGAACGCCGAAAGCATTTTTTGGTTTCCTTCCGTTTGGGCGCCGCGTAGCTCGATGGAAAGCGAAGGGGGGAGATGCCGTTGCAGGATCTCGCGCCAATGTTCAACCGAGTCGCCGTTCGGAAGGCGGACGTCGATGCGGTCCAGCTTGCCTGTCTTACCGGTCACCTTTTGCGCCAGGCCGATATCCGCCAGAATCACATCCGCTTCACCCATCTGATTTCTGGAAGGAGCGATTATGCCGGCGACTGTGAACTGATGGGAAGCGTCGTTGATGACAAGGTTGACTGTCTCACCTTCGTGCAACCCGAGTCTTCCGCCGACCCAGACGGGATTGCCCGATTCAAGCCGTTCGGCTGTTACGTTTGAGTTGTCCTGGCCAACTGCGCCTATCTCACCGGCTTCGCCGATCAGGTCCAACCCGATAAACGGAATGGCTTCCCCCTTGCCATTCACGAACGCGAAGTCTTCTATGCGCGGCTTGAAGTGGAAATCGTATGGCAGCCGGATCAGTTGCCCGAGAGTCGTCTCATCCAATCCACCGGTGGCACTGATGGTCAGGTCTGTTTTTCCGGTCAGTGACTCGACCGAAGATTGAAAGCTTCCTGCCGCGGCCTGCCCCGCAAGATCAATGGCGATCACCACTGCGACGCCCAGACCCACGGCAAGCAACGTGAGTGCGGAGCGTATCGGCTCGCGCAGAAGCGGTCTGGCGATCAGGCGGGCAAACAGGCTGAGCAGCGATTTCACAGCATGCGGCCCGCTGTCCGCAACGAGTTTACTTCGAAGATGCGGCCGTCTCGCATGCGCACCAGAACGTCTGCAAGCTCCGCGCTTTCGGCGCTATGTGTCGCCATCAGAACCGTGACCTTGAATTCCCGTGCGATTCTCACCAGGAGTTCAAGGACGACATCTCCGGTTGCCGAATCGAGATTTCCGGTGGGCTCGTCTGCGAGCAGCAATTTTGGATTACCGACAAGGGCTCGCGCTACCGCGATGCGCTGTTGCTGACCGCCGGAAAGCTGGTGCGTATAGCGGTTCGCCAGATCGGCCATGTCGACCCAGGCGAGGCGTTCGAGCGCAGTCGCCCGAGTATTTCTTTGCTTTGCAAGCAGCAGCGGCAGCTCAACGTTTTCTACCGCAGTCAGAGTATGAATCAACTGAAAGGATTGAAAGATAAATCCGACTTTCTCGCGACGCAATTTTGTCAATCCCGCGTCATCGAGTTCGGTTGTCACTTGCCCGTCGATCGAGACTTCCCCGGAACTCGGAAAATCCATGGCTCCGCAGAGATTCAGCAGAGTCGATTTTCCGCAGCCGCTGCGCCCGACGATAGCGACAAATTCTCCCGCTTCTACGCTCAAGGAAACATCGCGCAGCGCGGGGACCGCATTCTCTTCGGTCTGGTACAGCTTTGTGAGGCCGCGGACTTCCAGCAGAGCCATACTCCTTCAGCATCTCAGCAGCTAAACTCAGAAGTGCTTGGCGACCATTCTTGTAACGGGCGGAGCAGGATACATCGGCTCCCATACGCGCTATTTCTTGCAAAAGCAAGGACACTCGGTCATCGTGGTGGACAACCTCTCGCGAGGACATCGCGAGATGGTTCCGGACGGGATTCTCCGCGAGATAGACACACGGGATACGGCGAGGCTGACAGACCTGATGAAGCGGGAGCGTGTTGACGCGGTCATCCATTTCGCCGCTTACATCGCGGTTGGCGAGTCCACCAAGGTCCCTGAGCTCTATTTCGCGAACAACGTATCGGGATCTTTGGGACTTTTCGACGCCATGCTGGCCGCCGGAGTAAACAAGCTTGTGTTTTCTTCCACTGCGGCGGCATACGGCATCCCGCAGCGAGTTCCGATTGCTGAGACGGAGCCGATTACGCCGATCAATCCTTATGGCGAATCCAAAGTCATGGTGGAGAAAATCCTCGAATGGCTCGACCGCTATCGGGAGTTCCGCAGCGTGTGCCTGCGCTACTTCAATGCATGCGGTGCCGAGCCCGAAGCCGGCTTAGGGGAGCTGCACGATCCGGAGACACACCTCATTCCACTGATCCTGAAAGCGGTCATGACGGGAAAGCCCGTAACACTGTTCGGAGATGATTACCCGACCGATGACGGTACCTGCATTCGCGATTATATTCACGTCAGTGATCTCGCGGAAGCGCACATTTTCGCGGTAGAAGATCTGCTGAACGGCGGGACATCGGATGTGTTCAACGTAGGGACCGCATCCGGCCACTCGGTGAAGGAAGTTGTGACCGCCGTGGAACGGGTGACTGGGAAGAAAGTACCATTTACAATCGGGCCGAGACGCGAAGGCGATCCACCGAGCCTGGTGGCAGATTCTCAGAAGCTCCAGTCGAAACTAGGCTGGAAACCGAAGCGCGCTGATCTGGACCGGATTGTAAGCGATGCCTGGGAATTCGCTCTTCGCAATATGAACCAGAACGAGCAGCTTGCATATGGGCGTAGGCAAAAAGCGGATACCTAAATTCCAATCGGAAGAGCAAGTACGGTACTTCTGGGCTGGGAATCATTCAACCGAATTCCTGGATTGGACTTCGGCCCGGGAAGTCAAATTTCCGAACCTTAAGCCGACACTCCGTACGATCTCGTTACGTCTCCCAGTTTCGATGAATCGAGGATCTCAAGATCTTGGCAAATAGTAGAGACGTACGTTACCAATCGCTTCTCAAGGTCTTCCTGGCGGAAAGAATCAACCCAGAGCGCCGGCGCATTTAGTCGCTCGGTCTCTGGCGAAAGGCAGCTACCTGCGCGATTCCGCGTTTAGTGCGCACTCCAGCGCTTTGTCCCAGCTCAGGAAACGATAAACGCGAACACCCGGCACCCAAACGATCCAGGCATTACCGACTTTACAGATTTTTGGTTTCATTGCTCTCCGCAAGAGAGTTGGCCGGAGAATTCCGAAATCTCAGCAGAATCTTTGCGGCGAGTCCTTATTACGTCGCAAGCAAACCTGGCATCCGGCGATTATCAAATCCGGGAAATACGGACGCGAGCTGGCCGTTACCCATTTGCTTCAACACGAGCTCTGAAAATACGGCACGAAAATCGGTCGTTACATTGAGGTCTCGGCCTTGGTAGAGCTGCTCTTTTCGAAGACCGGGCCAGTCCCCATATATTTGCCCACCCCGGACGTTGCCGCCGAGAACGAACATGACGTTGGCGTGCCCGTGATCCGTGCCGCGATCACCATTCTCCTTGGCTGTACGGCCGAACTCCGACATCGTGACAACTGTGATATCGCCCATGCGGTCGCCCATGTCTTGCGAGAACGCCGCCAGTGCATCGCCGAAGTCGCGTAGCAAGTTTGCCAGCTGACCGGTGTGCGGTTCCGGCCCCACTTCATTGACGTGCGTGTCCCACCCGCCAACGTCAGTAAACGCGACCTCCAGGCCGATATTGCCCTTGATGATGTGAGCAATTTGCTGCAAGCTTTGCCCAAGTCGCCCATTCGGGTAATGAGCGCCGTTGGCGGGCGTGTAGGGCGTTCTTTGGATCGACTGCATGATTTTGATTGCATCGAACGTTTCGCGTCCGGTTCCGTTCAAAACGAGGTCCGCCGTGCTGCCGTACATGCTTTCAAACGCGGCCGCTAAGCGCGCGTCCTTGATTTGGAAATCATTGACGTTGCCGACTGCGAGCGCCGGATTCCTGCCCCGCAGCGTACGCGGTAGATCGGCACTTAAGCTGATGGCACGCAACGAGGTCGGGTGAGCTTCCGGCAGCATGGCGCGATTGAGCCAGCCGTCGTAGGTGGCCTTCAACCCGGGTGTGCCGGACTCCATGTAGTCCTGAGCATCAAAATGCGAGCGAGTCGGATCAGTCGAGCCAACCGCCTCCACAATCGCGAGCTGCCTTCGATCCCACAGCGGTTTCAGAGATCGCAGCGCGGGGTGCAGCCCGAAGTGACCGTCGAGATCAATCGCGCTCCCCTCCGTACCGTCCGGGCGAGGAATGCCGATACTCGGCCGCATGGCATAGTAGGCAGCCTCACTATGCGGAACCACTACATTCAGACCATCAACCGCACCCCGCTGAAAAATTGCGATCAGTATCTTTCCGCGTTCGGACGGCGCATCCTTGGCGTAGAGTGCGCGAGATAGCCAGGTGGGTACAGAGCCCATGCCGAACATCGCGAGGGCGGAACTTTTCAGGAATACTCGTCTTGATGGCATCTATTTAGCCTTTTCACCAGTGTTTTAGCGGCGTTGGAAATCAGGCGAACCGATCGTCAAGCCAGCGATGAGGCTGGGCAGTTGCGGCGGACCCGCCTTAGCATTCGCAGCCAGTTGTTTCTGAACCTCCGGATCAGTCACCGCTTTCTCTATTGCGGCGCGAGTCTGGTCACTCGGCTGCGTTTGCAAAATAGTCTTCGCCAATTCGAGCGGATCTGTCTCGGCTATAGGCAGCCACCCTGTCGTGTCCACCTTCACACCAGGCACTCGATTGTGGGTCAGCGCGAGCGCGAAATTCATGCGACCGAGCAGACCTGCGGAGCTGACCCATTCCGCATTCGCGCTCGAGTAACCGGTGGGTTCGATTTTTCGATAGAGCGGCTCGCCGAGTTTCTGCAGTTCGCCGGCAATAAGAAAGCCGGAGGTGACGTCGGCATTCGTCGCACGCAGGGCACTCACCACCATTTCGAATGGCGTTTTGATCTTCGCCCGATAGGCTCCTTGCGACCAGAACTCGGGTGAGTTGACCATCACCGTCATCACTTCACGGATATCGCCATCACTCTTCAAAAACGTCTCGGACATCCGCTTTACAAGCGAAGGCGGAGGATCGTCCGCCACAAATCGCCGCGCGAGTTGCGTAGAGATGAAGCGAGCCGTTGACGGATGATGCGCGAGAATATCGAGCACCTTGAGCCCGTCGTTCATGCCTCCACCCGCCGGGATCACGTGCCCCAGCACTACTTTCTGCCCCTTGTCGTGAACTCTGTCGTTGTACTCGAACCCTCCGCCCTTGCGCGGGTTGGAGATCGTCCATCCGGTAAAGCAGCGAGCGACGTCGATCACGTCCTTCTGGGTATATCCGCCCTCGACGCCGACCGTATGCAATTCCAGCAGCTCGCGGCCATAGTTTTCGTTCAGGCCGCGCCGCTGTTGACGATTATTGCGGGCCAGGCGCTCTGCCGCTTCAGGACTGACGGACTCGGCATTGTCCAGATAGAACAACATCGCCGGGCTCTTCGCGGTTTCGAGCAGTAAGTCGTAGAACCTCCCGAATACGTGCGGCCGAATGGCCTCGCGCTCGTAAGTCGGTACCATGAACCGGTCGGCGCCTTTGTTGATAAATACGTTGAAGTGGTTGTACCAGAAGTCCACCATCAATTCCGAGAGCTGATGGTTGCTGTAAATCGCGCGCAACAGCTTTCCTTCCGTGAGGTCGGTCGCGACAACATTCTGGGGGTTCACCGTGAGCATTAGTTGACGACGAAGTGTGACGGGCGCAACCGCGAACAGCTGTTGTCTCTGTTGCGGCCTTAATGCCCAGATGAAGTCCTGTTGCTTATCGGAAGGCAAGTCGGCAAGTAAAGCTCTTTTTTCATTCGGTTTGCCGTTCTTGAGCACGTCAATCTGCTCGGCAGTAAGAACATCGCTGAGCTTCACTCTTAAGTTCAGATCCGACAGGTCGTTCGGGTCTGAAATCTGAGACTTTTGCCCAAGTTGCTTTTGCAGTTCGGGCGGAGTATTCAGACTCAGCGTGCCCCCGGGCGCTCCCTCCAACTGGTGAACGGGAATGGCCATATTCTGAGCAGTGGCTTCGTTCTTCTTCTCTAGGTACCGCTCGGCTAGGCGGATGACTATCGCCCGCAACTCCGGGTCATCGGGAAGTTGGCCCCTGCCTCGCGCGACGGCAGCGATCATCTGCGGAGTCGGGTAATGAACGTAGGTATCGTGAATGCTCATCCGGAGCGATTCCAGCGGTGCGAGGCGCTGCTGGAGAATCGGATTTTCCGCTACTTTCTCCGGATGAAGCTGGCGGTCAAGCCAGCGAGCAAGACCAATCTTTTTAAGCTCATCGAGATCACCAGGACGCGGTCCGAATGTGAGGCGGTCGAGGGCATGAATCGCCTTGTCTGGGTCCTTCAGCGGCTTAGAGAATGCGACGTATTGAGGCGGGTTCGCACCAGGCTTGATCTTTTTGGGCGTCTTCGCCGCCCACAGGAGCACCGGAACCGCCGTGAGCACGAAGTACAGCACTGGGCTATACCCACGAAACCGAAAATTCCGCCTCACGCAACCTCAGACGTAGCGGCGGCTAAATAGGTTGACGCGACAAGTACTCAGGATTGTGCTGAGCCCGTTCGGCTACCCACCGACCATCAACTCAAAATCGGCAGTTCTGTATCGAAGCGTGTTTCGACTCGCCCTCTCGTAAGCAACTTGCTCCGATTCCAAACGGGATTGCGACAGACCCCGTGCGATCATGTCGCCCGTCTCGGGACACCTTACTTCGCTCACAAACCACTTTCCTAGACGGTAGGAAAGCAAGTTCCCCGGATGACGTTCGTCTGAGGGCTGGGAAATCGTCGAGGGAAGCTCGAACCGAAGCTTTGTCCAGTTCATATATCGAGAATAGGGTGTTTGGCCCGAATCGTCAAGCGCGCAAAAAAAAAGAGCAGGGGGTTTTACCCACCCTGCTCGACTAAATGGCTGTTCGCCAAAGATTTAGCGGTGACCGCCACCGTGGAATCCACCGCCGTGAAATCCGCCGCCATGGAACCCGGTCCCATTGAACCCGGCGCCATGGAATCCACCCGCATGCACCGCCCCGGCTACACCCGGATGGTAGAAGCCGGCGTGGTAATAGGGATGACCCACATAGTACGCAGGGCGACCCCAGTATCCGCCGTAATAGCCGAACCCAAAGTACATGGGCGAATAGAAGCCCCACCCGAATGGGCTATACAAGTAAGCATTGGCGGGCCAAAATCCGTAATAGCCGAAATACGGATTCCAAAACCACCCCGTGTCGGCGACCGTGTACGCTTGAGCCTGCTGAGCTGCCGCGTTGCTGGCCTTGGCGATGTCTTCGCTACGAACACGGCTCCAGACATAGAGCGGGTCCTGCTTGGCCTGTTTCTGGTCGAAATCCTGCTTCTTCAGGGGCTCAGTGCCGGCAAGAAGAACCTCTTGCCCCTTGCCGAGTTTCAAGGTTCGATCGCCTGCCAGCACGGTTGCCTTCCCATCGAGGACGCGTACAGCGCCGCTGCCCGCGTCAAAGCTATACAGACCTTTTTTGTCGATTTGAGAGCTCGCTCCGTTCAACTGGACCGATAGGCGGGAACCGCTGACAAGTTGATCTACTTCGATTTGAGATTCACCGCGATCCACTTGCACTTGCGTATCGGCAAGTCCCGCGTGTAGCATTCGGATTTCGCTATTGTGACCGACCCGCAGGAACGCACCTGGCGTAAGCAGGACTTCAACATATCCATCCTGTGTGTTCAGTACGCCGCCGGCCTGTAGATTCGACGCGCCGACAGCCGATTGCGAGAGAGGCCGCTCGTCGATCGAGGCTTGGCCCTCGACGTAATTGATCGTTCCGGGTCCGGCCGGGGCAGCGGCGGGTCTTCCGTTTTGGGGCCCTTGGTAAGTAGCTGGCTGATATGGCTGCGTGCTTGTTGAATAGGGTCCCTGCGGTTGCGCTGCAGCAGGGTCGGACACCGTGTTGCCTTGCGCCAGCGTCAAAGCTGCCGAGGCAAACAGGACTGCGATAACGTTCGCGCCTGTTTTCGATTGTCCTTTCATTTCCTTCTTCCTCCGCTCCATTGGACGTGGCAGGCACGCGGGAAGTCACAAAATCTTGTTGTAAGTGGTTGAATGCGTTGAACTTAGTAGGAATGTATAACAAACAACCAACAGCGCGGGAACTGGTGGTCGATTACCACCGCTTTCACGTCTGTGAAGATGGCTTTTCTGGAAGCGCGTGGCGGACCGGAGCAGCTTTTCGAGGGGAGAAGCAGAAAATCGTGATCAACGCAGATCCAAGACAACACATCGAAAGCATCCAGAGTGCCGGAACCGTGCTGCCGGTTTTGTCGCGGATCACGCCCACCAGGTATGGGCTGAAATAACCGGCCAGGTTGCCTATGGAGTTGATCCAGGCGATGCCTGCCGATGCCGCCGTGCCTGATAGCAGCGTTGTGGGCAAGGCCCAAAACGTCGAGTACGAGGACGCGATGGCACCCGTTGCAATTGTCAGCAGCAGGAAGCGAACCGACGCTGAAATCCCGGGGAACGTAGATGCGGCAAAGCCCGCCGAGCATATCAGGCTGGTCAAGGCAATGTGCCACCGGCGTTCCCCGCTTCGATCCGAGCTGCGACCCACCAAGACCATCGCGATCGCCGCCAGCCCCCACGGAATTGCAGTTAGCAGTCCGATGCGGAAGGGATCTTTCGTCAGTGACTCTTTCACGATTTGTGGAAGCCAGAAACTGACGCCGTAATTCACCATCACCATTCCGAAGTAGGTGAAACTCAGGAGCCAGACTTTAGGGCTGCGGAATGCGTCGGCTACCGTGGTGTGCCCCGGCGCCTCCAATCGCTTCAGGTCCTCCTCTTCCCGAAGCGCACGTTCGAGAAACTCTCGTTCGGCGGGCTCCAGCCAGCGCGCATGCGCGGGTCCGTTCTCGAGGAAATACAGGCTGGCGAGCCCGGCAAGGAGCGAAGGAACGGCTTCGAGGAGAAACAGCCATTGCCACCCGCGGAGGGATTGCGAATTCGACAGGTTGTTGAGAATCCAGCCTGAGATGGGGCCACCGATCACTCCTGAAATCGGAATCGCGGTCATAAACGAAGCCAGCATGTTCGCCCGATACCGGCGTGGATACCAGAACGTGAGGTATAGGATGACGCCGGGGAAGAAACCGGACTCCACTACGCCCAGGAGAAAACGAATCGAGTACAGAGTCATCGGACCGCTGATGAACAACTGGCACCCCGAGACGATGCCCCAGACGATCATGATAGGGCCAAGCCAATATTTCGCGCCGATTTTGGAAAGCGCCAGGTTGCAAGGAACTTCGAACAGGAAATAGCCGACGAAAAAAATACCCGCGCCCGCTCCATAGGCAGCATCGCTGAGCCCAAGATCGCTCTGCATCTGCAACTTCGCAAACCCGACGTTCACACGGTCGACATAAGCGAAAACGTAACAGAGAAACAGGAAGGGGATGATCCGCCAGGTCACCTTGGCGTAGACGGATCTCTCTACCGCGTCAGCGAGCACACCAGCCGCCGTCGATCAAAATGTCCGTTCCCGTGAGGAAGCTCGCCGCCTCCGAGCAGAGATACGCAGCGAGAGCACCCATATCTTCCGGCTTGCCCCAATGACCGACCGGGATGCTAGCCAGGAATTGCGCATTCGCTTCGGGATTTCCTATTACCGGCGCATTCAGTTCAGTAGCAAATGGTCCCGGGCTGATTGCGTTCACCGTGATACCTTCACCCGCGAGTTCTAACGCCAAAGCCTTAGTCAAACCGAGGAGTGCGGCTTTGCTTGCTGAATATGCGCTTCTGCCAGGCAGCGAGATATGGCCCATGATGGAGCTCATGCTCAGGATCCGGCCATAACCCGTTCCGCGCATGTGCGGCACGAAGCTTCGACACATCAGGAAGACGCTTGTCAGGTTTGTATCGAGCACTGTCGTCCACTCAGTCAAGGAAAACTCGACCAGATTCTTACGGATGTTTGTCCCGGCATTATTGATCAAAATCTGAACTTTCCCCATCCGCTCGGACACCTCTTTTTCGAGGCGAACCACTTCGGGCTCACGGCTCACGTCGGCTATGAAGCTGAATGCAGTCCCGCCTGAAGCGCCGATTTCATTCTGCACTTCTTCGAGTTGCTTCTCATTGCGCGCAACCAGCGCCACCCGCGCACCGCAGGCGCTTAAAGCCTGCGCCATCGATTTCCCTAAACCCTTGCTTGCGCCTGAGATGAGCGCGATCTTGCCGTCCAGGCGATTATCCAAATGCATCTTTGAATCTTATCTGCTGCTCGCGAGGATGCAGTCCGCCAGGGAGGAAGGAATACAATCAGTTCCGAGCCGGCAGAAATCGAATCAATGAACACGGAGAAGATAACACGCAGAAGTTTGCTCGATGTTGCGGTCCGAATCGCAGCAACACCGCTCGGTGCAGAGTTCTTTGCACGTTGGATCCGGGCGGCGCAGGATCACATGCATGCAGCGGGCCTTCAGGCTCCCCCCGAGCCCGATATGTTCAAAAACTATCAACCGGTTTTTTTCCCGGCAGAGGATTTCGCCGCTCTCCAATCGATCACGTCGATCTTGATTCCTACGGACGAGTATCCGGGAGCGCGCGAGGCTCACTGCGCCGAATTCATTGATTTTGTGCTCGCTGCTTCTACCGGGCATGAGGGTAAAACGCAGGAAGACTGGCGCAGCGCGCTAGCGGCTTTACGGGAAGCCGGATTTCACCGAGCAAACGCGGAAGAACGAGAGCGGATCGTCGCGGAAATCTCGCGGCCGGAGCGCGAACCGCATACGCACCATCCGGCGTACTTCGCCTATCGCCTGATCAAAAAGGAAAATACGTTCGCGTTCTTCACGTCCCGCGAGGGCATGATCGGCACCCTCGACTACCGCGGCAATTCGTACAACGCTGCGTTTCCTCCCTGCGATCATCCCGAGCACCACGTTCTATGACGATGTTCATCAATAAGGGCAACTCCAGCTTCGACGCTATCGTGGTCGGCTCAGGCGCTTGCGGCGGCTGGGCTGCCATGCAGCTTGCGCAAGCGGGAATGAAAGTGCTGATGCTCGAGGCCGGGAGTACCGTCGATCCGTCGAGAGATTTTCATCACCGGTTCTTGTATCAATTGAAGTTCCGTGGGGCGGGCGAGCCCGGCCTGTTGCGCCGGTATAGCGGCAGCGAGCGGAACTATCGCATCATGATCGACAACGAAGAGAACCCATACACGTGTGCGCCGGACACGGTGTACCGGTGGGGGCGATCGCGGTGTCTGGGAGGCCGGAGCCTTCACTGGGCCCGAGCGAGCGATCGGATGGCGGACTACGAATTCAAAGCCGCCTCTCGTGACGGCTACGGTATGGATTGGGCCATCAGTTACTCCGACCTCGAGCCTTATTACGATCGCGTCGAAAGCTTCATCGGGGTCAGCGGAAATCGGGAGGGGCTGCCGCAATTTCCGGATGGCAAGTTTCTACCTG
>JAFAUR010000324.1 GCA_019243205.1 Acidobacteriaceae bacterium
TCCAACGAGGACGAGTGGCCAGGGCATGTCGCCTCCGACAATGCCTTGTGCGAGCAATGCCATCAAACCGGCTTGTGGGGCGGGCAATTGCCTGTCGCCAAAACCGGTTCCTCCGGCGCGGATGTTGCCTTCGTGCAGGAGTACCAACGGGAAGTACATGACGAGGCTGGCGACGACGACAGCGATTAGTTCGGCGATCTGAATCGATCGGGGTGTCCCGCCGAGGATGTAGCCGACCTTGAAATCCTGAAGCAGTTCTCCGGCGACGGCTGACGAGACGCAAACAACGGCGGCGACACCAAGTACTGCCGCGACTCCACCGGCGCCCGACACGCCGAGAGAAATCATCAGCAGGGCCGCAATGATCAACGTCGAGATCGTCAGCCCGGAGACCGGATTGTTCGAAGAGCCAATCATTCCGCAGAGGCTGCCTGAAACGGTAGCGAAGAAAAACCCGAGCAGAACCATGACCAGGGCTGCGACAACGCCCCCGACCACTTGACCGGAGAAGTACACGTAAAGGCCGATCATGATGGCGAAGACGGCAGCGATAAGCCCGAAAACTACTTTCGAACTCATGTATCGCTCGGTCCGGCCGAGCGCGGCGGATTGCTCCGCGGTCTGCCGAAGATCGGTCAAGGCGCGTCTCAGGCCCGCGATGAGGTTGGCTCGCATGCGAAACAACGTATAGCCGGCACCGACGAGCATGCCGCCGACGGCAATCGGACGGACGATATAGCGCCAGACAGCCCCCGCTTGCCCACTCCAGGACGTGACAGACGCATTGGCTGGCAGGAAACTGTGAAGCTGCGGGCCCAGGAAGTAGATCAAGAGGGGTACCATCAGGCCCCAGGCAAGCACGCCGCCCGAAAACTGGAGACCGGCGAGTTTGGCTCCGATGACGTACCCGACGCCCAGGTACGCGGGGCTGATGCTGGGAGCGGCGAACGTGGTGTACCCGCCTGTAGGGATAAGGTCGGATGAATTCGCGCCTCCCAGACGCACCCGCGTGGCTCCGAGCGTTCCGATGGGAATTGTGTACTCCGAATCGGCGGCGAAGAATCCGAACCTTCCGAGCAGGAAAGTGATTCCTCCCAGCCCAATACTCCAGAACAGATATTTGGCTGCCTGAGCACCGCGCTGTCCGGCTTTGTGGATTTCGGAGGCGGCAATCGACTCGGGGAAGGGGAGTTCCG
This sequence comes from Acidobacteriaceae bacterium, assembly GCA_019243205.1. Taxonomy (GTDB): domain Bacteria; phylum Acidobacteriota; class Terriglobia; order Bryobacterales; family Bryobacteraceae; genus Bog-105. The sequence continues at coordinate 1,197 of JAFAUR010000324.1, forward strand.
GGTCTTCGACCATGACGCGTCGAACTAAAGAGATAAACAGCACGCCGAGTACGCTGCCGACGAGAATGAGGACGGTGGATTTCCAATAGGCATCGGAAAAACTGAACGAAGGCCAGGCTCTTGAAATCAGGAACGCCGGGATGGTAAAAATCGCGCCCGAGGCAACGCCTTCGCCGATGGAGCCGCTGGTACGTGCGATATTTTCTTCGAGCAGCGAGCCCTTCCAGGCGCGGAGGACCGCCATGCTGATGACTGCGGCTGGATAGGTGGCGGCAACAGTGATGCCGGCGCGCAGACCGAGATAAGCATTCGCGGCGCCCAGTATTACGGTCATGCAAAGGCCGAGCAAGATCGCTCGAACAGTGAGTTCCCGCATCTGCATGTGTTCGGGAACAAATGGTTTAAACGAACTGGCTTGGGTGCTCATCAGAAAGCCGTCAGGCGCTTGTTATTGTACGCGGGCGTATGGTGGAAGTTTTTACAGAATTAATTCAGCTGACGCTTGACTTACCTGGGACGGTCGCGTAGATTTATAGATCTAAAGGTGCCATATGCCGTACACATGCCATGGAATGAAGTTGCAACGACTTCAAGACGGCTTTATCCGAACGATAAAGATTGGTATGTGGGCAGGCGCCGTCATCACTCCCACACCCGATCTGGTCGCAAAGTGGCCAGTATCACTCTAACTCGTTCGTAACATCGCTGCGCAGCTTTTCCAGTGGGCTGGAGGTGCTACTTTTGCTGCACTTCCGGTTATAACTCCCTGCGCGCGATGTAAATGCGTAGTCCAGTAACCGCGTTAGAAGCAGTGCTTTAACTCAGGCAGGTGAGGTATGTTGTGGAAGCAAGTTTCGGTGGGAAGAGGGGAGCGCGCTCTGATTATCAAAGGGGGCGAGTTCCACTCCATTCTGATGCCCGGTGACCATCATGTTTTCTGCTGGCCCGGCGTGTCCTTCAGGGTGGAGAGGCACAATCTGCGCGATATCGTATTTCACAGTAAATGGGCGAATCATGTCGTGAAACGATGTCCAGACCTGGTGGCGTTACATTTCGAAGTTATCGAAACGAACTCTGTTCAGGTAGGGATCGTGTATGTTAGCGGCCAGTTATTTGCTGTTCTGCCTCCGGATCGCCGCATGGTGTTCTGGAGGGGACAAGCGGACATCAAAGCCGAACTCGTGGCCGTGGTAGCAGATACCGAAATTGAGTCGCAATTTATAGACGATCTGGAACTTGCGGCTTCGGGGAAACGTAGGTGATAGCTGTATGTGGCGGCCGGTAAACGGCCGCCTCAGGAGTCATATGAAGAAGCTTGTGTTGTTTGTCAGCCTGTCCAGCCTGCCCGTTCTGGCTCAATCGAATGCCCAGACAGCGAGCGGCCCAAATGCGAACCCGCTGAGTGCGGCCAATCGCCACATGTATGCCATGACGAAATCCGACGTTCTCAACGCGGCTGAGGAAATGCCGGAAGAGAATTACGCTTTCAAGCCGGTAGCAACTGTCCGGACGTTCGGTCAGCTGGTCGGACACGTAGCCGACGCGCAATATGAATTCTGTGCCGCGGTTGTGGGGGACGGTAAGCAGCCGCCCGGCATTGAGAAGAGCAAAACCTCCAAGGCGGACCTGATTCAGGCGCTGAAGGACGGGTTTGCTTATTGTGATCAGGCCTACAATAACCTGACGGATGCTCAGGCAGCACAGCTCGTAAAATTCTTCGGCCATGACTCGCCTAAACTAACCATCCTAAGCTTCAATGTCGCCCACAACATGGAGCATTACGGCAATATGGTCACTTATCTCAGGATCAAGGGCCTGGTGCCGCCCTCGAGCCAGCAACAGCCGTCGTCGTCACAGTAAGAGTTGTGCGCGGCAGCCGGTTCAGTGCGGCAAAGGGAGCCGTACGCTCTTTCCTGACTGGGCCGACTGACGCGCGGCATCGAGAATCTCGCTAACTATCAGGTTCGTGTCGAGAGAGGACGGAAGTCCGTCGTCCTGGATTTCGCCGCGGATCACGGCAGCCAGGTAGTGCAGGGGATCGTCGTAGGGTGCGGGCGGCGCACTGGCCGCAGCCGTTTGACCCGCATCCTGGCCAGGTTTCCGCACTTCTATGCGGTCGCGCTTGATAGTTTTGACGTATCCTGTGCGTCCGTATACGTCCATGTCTTTGATATCGAACGGCCAATTCCACGAGCCCTGAACGATGGCGATTGCGTTCTTATACGTTAGGAGAATGTCCGCTTCATCATCGACCTTCGGATAGACTTCCGGTTGGAGTTGTTTCGTGACGGCCGTGACGGATTGCGGAACTTCGCCGGCCATGAGCCACGTCATCAGATCGG
>JAFAUR010000515.1 GCA_019243205.1 Acidobacteriaceae bacterium
ATCGCCCAGCATCCGTCCCGCCTGGTCCTCGAAGATGCCTATGGAACCTTCCGCAAAACGCGTGTACTGCGTCAAGGCGACAACTCGCTCAGCTTCTACGAAGGGTCATCCGGCGACTAACAGATGAACGTCCATCACGTTTGTTCCAGTTGGCCCGGTTTTCACGAGATCCTCCAGGGCCTCGAAAAACGTATACGAATCGTTGCGGCTCAGGTACTCTGCAGCGCTTAGACCGGCTTCGCGCGCACGCTGGACCGTGCTTCCAGTCGCAATCGCCCCGGCAGCGTCCGTGGGACCGTCTGTCCCATCCGTGCCCGCACTGAATACAAGCACATCCCGAACTCCGGCGAGTTCGATCGAAGCCGCTAAAGCAAACTCCTGATTTCGACCGCCCTTTCCACCACCGTGTACCGTGACTGTGGTTTCTCCACCCGACAGAATGCACGCCGGCGAACGAACGGGATTCCCCGATCTTCGGATCTCTGCGAGAATTGCCGCGTGAACGCGCGCGACCTCCCTTGCTTCGCCGCCCATTGAACTGGAAAGCAATATGGTGCGGTATCCTCGGGTGCGCGCCTCTTTGCGTGCTGCATCGAGAGCGAGCGCGTTGCTGCCTATGACGATGTTATGCACGTTCTCAAAAGTGAGGTCGCCTTCTTTGGGCGTCTCCGGCAGGAGGCCATTCGTGCCCCGTTCCAGCCGACCCAGAACAGACCTCGGGATCTGATCACCGAGACGAAACCGATGAACAATTCCCAACGCGTGCTCGAAAGTCGTTGGATCCGGTGCGGTCATTCCCGAACCGATCACATCCAGCCGATCGCCGATCACGTCCGACAGGATGAGCGTCAACACCGTCGCAGGATAAGCGAGCGCGGCCAGACCTCCGCCCTTGAGTAACGAAAGATGTTTTCTGACGGTGTTGAGCTCCGCGATATCTGCTCCGGCGCGAAGCAGCAGTTCCGTCGTTTGCTTCTTCTCTTCAAGGCTTACCCCTTCACAAGGAGCCGCGAGCAGAGCAGATGCTCCACCCGAGATTGCCACCACCAGCAGATCTCGCGCATTCAGCTCTTTGAGACAATCACGAACTGCTTTTGCTGCCGACTCGCTTACCTCGTCGGGGATGGGATGCGCAGCCTCGAAAATACGCGCATGCGTCAGTTGCTCCGTTACGTGTCCGCCCTTTGTGACAACCAGGCACTCGCCATTCAGCCGGTCACCTAAGCTTTCGTTCACCGCACCGGCCATCGACACACCGGCCTTGCCCGCCGCAATCAGAGAGATGCGGTCGAAATCGCGGAGCGGAAGGGTAACGTCGCGCGCCATCAGCTTGCCGGAGCGCAGGCGAAGGTGCTTTAGGACTGCATTCTTGGCGTTCGCGGCCGAGAGCGCCGCTCCGAAAATCGCGCGCGCATCCTTCCGCAGCTTAGTTTCTGTATTCTTCACGCACTCAGAAGATCGGCAATCGCAGGATGCGCGCAACGATCTCGTCGACCTGATCGCAGTCGACATCCACACGAAAGTCTGCTCTTGCGTAGAGCTGCCGCCGGCTTTCGAAAAGTTCAGCCATGCGGGCACGATCGGCCGCCAGTGGCCGTGTCTTGTCGTCGCCCAATCGGCGGTGAATGGTGTCAAGCGGACAGTCAAGCCACACGGTGATACCGTTGTTCGAAATCAGCTCCCAGTTCTGCGATTGCGTAAACGCGCCGCCTCCCAGCGCCACCACTAATGGAACTCCTGTTTCTATCTGACGAACCCTCCGCTCAATCGCCTGGTTCTCGAGTTGGCGAAAAGCCATCTCTCCGCGCGCCGAAAAAATAGCTGAGATGCTTTGCCCCGCTTCCGCCTCGATCTCTCTATCCGTATCGGCGAAACCCCATCCGAGTGCTTCCGCTACTACTTCGCCAACCGTCGTCTTACCGCTGGCCATGAAACCGACCAGAAAAAGCCCCGGCGTACGCTTTAGCTTCAGGGTCATCCCTCTTTATCCTAATGGCCTGGAGCGAAATCCGCAGACACCAGATTTCTTGCTTCCGGTGTCATTATCCTGGAATCGATAAGCATATGAGCACGGAGTTGATTCCACTATTCCCGTTGCACGTCGTGCTCCTGCCTGGTTCTCCGCTTCCATTGCATATATTCGAAGAACGTTACAAGGAGATGATGGCTGACGTGATGGCCGGATCTCGTGAATTCGGCGTTGTGCTCGCGAGGGACAACGGCATCGTCAACATAGGCTGCACGGCCCTCGTAGAGCGCGTTATCGAACGCTATGAAGACGGACGGCTCGACATCCTGACCTCAGGTAAAAGGCGCTTTCAGATCGTTTCGCTTGACGAAGACAAGTCCTACCTGCGGGCTGCAGTTGAGTTCTTTGACGACGAAGATCTGAACGATGCACCGCTCGAATTGCGGCAGCAGGCGATGAAATATTATCAGCTCTTATCGGCACTGGAAAAGCCTGGAATTGTGCTCGAGCCGAAAATTGAAAGCCCGCGCTTAAGTTTTCAGATCGCGCAGTACATCATCGATTTGGACAATCGCCAGACGTTGATTTCTCTTCGCTCTGAAAACGAAAGACTCGGGTTTTTGATTAAGACGATTCCAGCCTACGTATACAAGCAGGAACGAATTGCTGTCGCGAAACGGGTTGCGCCGCAGAACGGCCACGCGAAGCACGTTGTAAACTCCTGATTTGGAGGCGCATTACCTCATCTTCGACGCAGACGATACGCTTTGGGAGAACAATATCTATTTCGAAGCAGCATTCGACCAGTTCTGCGAATATCTCGCCCATTCGTGTATGGGTGCGGCTGAAGTGCGGCGAATTCTTGATGAGATCGAGATCGTTAACTCTCAACTGCACGGTTACGGTTCGCGCAGTTTCGGGCGGAACCTTACAGCGTGCTTTGAACGATTGACGGAGAGAGACATCTCGGAGGCGGACTTGGCAACGGTCACGGATTTCGCCCATGCCATTCTGGACCGGCCTATCGAACTGCTGTCCGGAGTAGAGGAAACGCTTGCAGCTTTATCGGGTCGCCACACGCTAACTCTCTTCACAAAGGGCGATCCGGACGAACAGCGATCGAAGATTGAACGGTCGGGCCTCGCGGATTTCTTCGAGCACACCGTGATTGTCAGAGAGAAGAATGCGAGCGCATATCTACAGCTCGCCACCGAACGCGAGTTCGATCTTGACCGAACTTGGATGATCGGCAACTCGCCCAAATCCGACATCAACCCAGCTCTCTCAGTGGGATTGAGCGCGGTCTATGTTCCTCACCCCAGGACCTGGAAACTCGAGCATGAAGAAGTCCCGGAATCGCATCCCAGACTGCTGTGCATCGACCGGATTTCCGAGCTCACCCGGTATTTTTGAGTTAGCGCAGCGAAGCAGCTGAAGCCGAAGCGAACGATAGCACAGCCGAAGGGAAAATCCCGAGAAACAGGACTCCTAACGCACTCGCCCAGATGGCAATGCTCAGGCTCGGGGCCGGAGGAGGCAGTTCCGCCATGAAGCCGTCCGGCTCTCGCATGTAGATCGCAACGATAATTTTCAGGTAGTAGTAGGCGGCAATTGCGCTGTTGATGAGTCCCAACACCGTAAGCCACACCAGATGTGAATTCAGCGCAGCCTGGAACACATAAAACTTTCCGAAGAATCCACCGGTCAGCGGGACGCCGATCAATGAGAAGACAAAGATCGAGAGCAGCGCGGCCGTTACCGGCTCACGCCGTCCCAGCCCCGCGAGGTCTTCGATCCTGACATGCCGTTCATTCTTCGCCGCCACATGGCTGATCACTGCAAAGGCGCCGATATTCATCAGCGCGTACGAAGCCAGGTAAAACATCGCAGCGGTAATGCCGACTTGGGAACCGGCCGTCAGCGCCACCAACACATACCCCGCATGCGCAATGGAACTGTAGCCTAGCAGGCGCTTCACATTGGTCTGAAGCAAGGCCGCCAGATTGCCGATCAACATTGTCAGCAGCGCGCAACCCCACACCAGCGGAATCCATCGCTGGTCCATACCGCGGAAACAAGTCATGAAAACGCGGAAGAAGATCGCAAACGCAGCAGCTTTCGGTCCTGCCGACATGAATGCGCTGACGGGAGCCGAGGCGCCTTGGTAAACGTCGGGAGCCCACATCTGAAATGGCGCGATCGACACCTTAAAGCCGAAGCCCACAAACAGGAGCGCCATCGCCAGTCCGATCAGGACCCCAGGCTGCTGCCCCGATTCCAGCACTCGCCGTATTTCATCGAGATTGGTCGATCCGACCAGGCCGTAAATCCATGCAATCCCGTAAAGAAGGAAGGCGGTGGCGAATGACCCGAGCAGAAAATATTTCAACGCGGCCTCGTTATTACGCTGGTCGTCGCGCAGGAAACCCGCGAGGATGTACGTCGCGATCGACGAAATCTCCAGCCCGATAAACACCATGATCAGGTCGGCACACGTCGCAAGAATGCATTGCCCGACGAGAGAGAACAGGATAAGTGAATAGTATTCGCCCGATTTCACGCCCTCGCGATCCATGTAGCTCAGCGAGGCCAGAACGCAGAGAAATCCCACAATCAGGACGAGCCCGCGGAAGAACGTCCCGTAGCCGTCGGCGATGATCATGTTTTGAAAGGCGTAGCCTGGTTCGGCATAGGCCCAGAGATTCGCAAGAAAAGCCAGCGCCATCGCGACCAGCGAAACTACCCCGAGCCACGTTCGTTTCTCGTCCTTCGCGGTTGCTTCCGCCATCATGATCACGATCCCGAACAGAGTCAGGATGATTTCAGGCAGGAACCGCAAATATTCGACGGCGTGCGGTTGAAAGTTACCGAGCATGTTCCACCTCCGCTATTTGCGCGCCGGCAGGTGAGGAAAGTTTCACACGGTACTCGTTACTCATGCTGGTCTGGTCAAGAAGCCGCGAGGTCGCAGACGTTATGGGCGGCATGAATGACTGTGTGTAGCTGCCGAGCCATACCATCAGCACGATCAACGGGAGCAACGGAACCCACTCGCGCCGCCGCAAGTCCGTGAAGTTCCGCGTTCCGTCGTTGATCTTTCCAAGAAATGTCCGTTGATACATCCAAAGCATGTAAGCCGCGGACAAGATAACGCCGATCGCGGCCCACGATGCCCACGTGAACTTTGTGAGCGCAGCACCCTGCAGGACCAAGTACTCGCCGATGAAATTGCACAGCACCGGCAAACCGATGCTCGCCAGCATCGCAATCATGAAAAACGTCGCAAACACTGGAGCAGGAGTCGAAACTCCTCCAAAATCGGCAATCTCCATAGATCCGCGCCGCTCCTCGAGGTATCCGGCGAGGATGAAGAGTGCGCCGGTCGAAACGCCGTGGGCGATCATCTGGTACACAGCGCCATCTGCCCCTTGTTGGCTGAAGGTGAAGATCCCAAGGACGATGAATCCAAGATGACTGACCGAAGAATACGCAATCAGCCGCTTGATGTTCGGCTGGATGAGCGCCAGCAGCGCTCCGTAGATGATTCCGAGGATCGCCAGTGCAACGATCCAGCCTGCGCAACGATGGGCGGCGTTCGGCGCCAGCGTGATGGCGTAGCGGATCAGCCCATACGCGCCCATTTTCGACATGATCGCCGCAAGCAGGAAGGTGGCGGGCGCGGGCGCCTGTGTATACGTTTCAGGCAGCCACGTATGCAGCGGAACGATCGGAACTTTAACAGCGAATGCCATGAAGAATCCAAGAAACAGGCCTAGCTGCTGAGCGGAAGTGAGTGCGACACGCCCGGAACCGATCGAGGTCATGATCTCGGAATAATCGAAAGTGCCCGTTACGCTGTGCAGATAGATCACAGAGCCGAGCATGAAAACCGACCCGAAAAACGTGTAAACAAAAAACTTGACCGCCGCGGGAGCTCTCCGCGGACCGCCCCAGCCGCCCACCATCAGGTACATGGGCACCAGCGCCACTTCCCAGAAAACGTAGAACACGAACAGATCCGCCGCCGTGAATACGCCGATGAGGCCGAACTCGAACAGCAGCAGCAAAGCGTAGAACTGCTTATTGCGTTGGGCGATCATGCCTTGCGAAATCCACACCGCAATAGGAAGCAGCAGAGTCGTCAGGACCACTAGCCAAAGATTGATGCCGTCAACGCCCAGGTGGAATCGGATGTGCAAACCCGGACTGGTGATCCAGGCCGAATTGATTTCAGACGTGAACTGGGCAGGCGTACCGAACGCGGGTCTGATCAAACCGAGTGAACACAAGAAGGTTACGACCGTGGTCAGCATTGCGAGGAAGAAAGGACCTTTTTCCGTTCGCGGGGTAATCAGCAGGGCGAAGAATCCAAGAATCGGGAGCGCGAGAGTTACTGCCAGAAGGTTCATCGGGCACTACCTCCACCCGCGAGCCCGAGCACAAAAATCACCAGAAGCGATCCCGCCAGAATCCAGGTAGCGTAGTTCCGAATACTTCCGGACTGGAATTGCCGGAACAGCGAGCCCCACCCTCGCACCACTCGACCGAGGCCGTTCACCACCGAAGTGTCAATCAAAGCCTCATCCACTCCACGCCAAAGAACGAGACGGGACATCACTTTCAACGGCCTCACAATCACCGCGTTGTACAACTCGTCGATGTAATATTTGTTCGCAACCAGTGGATATAACGGCCCGGCAGCGAGACGCAGCGATTGAGCCATCGCGGGCCTTGCGACGTATACGAAATATGCGGCGAGGATACCCAAAATTCCCAATGAAGATGAAATGATCATCGGCGTGATGTTCTCGCTTTCCACGAGCGTATAGTTCGGCGACAGCCATCCCGGTATGTTGATAAATCCGCCGAGCAGAGATAAAACAGCAAGAATCATCAGAGGCAGAGTCATTACCAGCGGCGATTCGTGTGGATGTTGATGTCCGCGGTAGTCACCAAAGAAAGCGAGGAAATACGCACGAAATACATAGAAGGCCGTCAGTCCCGCAGTAAGCGCTCCCACCCAGAACATCCACGGAGCGTGCACATAAGCTGCCGACAAGATTGCGTCTTTGCTGAAGAAGCCCGAGGTAAATGGAAAGCCTGAGATAGCGAGACTCGCTGCCCCTAAAGTGAGAAACGTCACCGGCATGGCCTTTCTCAGCCCGCCCATGTGCCGCAAATCCTGTTCGCCGCCTAGCCCGTGAATGACGCTGCCTGCGCCCAGAAACAAAAGTGCTTTGAAAAACGCATGCGACATCAGGTGGAAAATACCTGCTGAGTAGGCTCCTATCCCGACTCCCAGGAACATGTATCCAAGCTGAGAAACGGTTGAATAAGCGAACACGCGTTTGATATCGTTCTGTGTCACGCCAATGGTGGCGCCCAGCACGGCAGTCAGAAGACCGATGATCGCGACGACACCCATTGCGATCGGAGCGTGATTGTAGAGAAACGAAACCCGCGCAATCATGTAGACTCCGGCCGTAACCATGGTCGCCGCGTGGATGAGCGCGGAAACCGGTGTTGGACCCGCCATGGCGTCAGGAAGCCAGACGTACAACGGGATCTGCGCTGATTTGCCGGTTGCGCCGACAAAAAATAACAGTGTGATGGCAGTGATGACGCCGCCCGTCGCCTCTACCGGTAAAGTCGTGACACTAGCGGCAAGTTTCCCGAAATCGAGCGATTTGAATGTAAGAACGGTGAGCAAGATTCCGAGCAGAAAACCGAAGTCGCCGATCCGGTTAACGATGAAGGCTTTGTTCCCGGCATACGTCGGATAGTCCTCCGTGAAATAGAACCCGACCAGGAGATAACTCGCTAGACCGACACCTTCCCAGCCGACAAACATCAGCAGCAGGTTCGATGCCAGCACCAGGATGAGCATGAAGAACATGAACAGGTTCAGATAGCTGAAGAAGCGGTAGTACCCGCCCTCGTGCGCCATGTAGCCGATCGCGTAAATATGGATCAGCAAGCCGACGCCTGTGACTACCAGCAACATGACCGCGGTCAGCCGGTCTACGAAGAGATCGAACCCGATTTGCAGGAACCCGCTCTGGATCCAGGTGAAGTAGTGTTCCGTGTGAACGGTGGTTAACGGGTACTCCTTCAGAAGTAACCCGACGACGATGAAGAAAGAAATAGCAACTGAGCCAATCGCGGCAAGATTGATCGCCGCTTTTGACATGCGCCTGCCGAACAGCCCGTTCAGCAGGAAACCAAGCAACGGAAAAAACGGAATAAGCCAGAGAGTCATTGAATATGTTTGAGACCTACAGCTTCATGGAATCCACTTCGTCAATCTGAAGCGTGCGGCGGTTCTTGAAGATGGTCAATATGATGGCGAGGCCGACCGCTGCTTCCGCTGCCGCCACCACCATCACGAAGAACGAGTAAATATGTCCGTCGATCCGCCGCAGTTGATAAGAGAAGGTGATAAAGCTCAGATTCACCGCGTTCAACATCAACTCGATCGACATGAACACCGTAATGACTGATTTGCGGTAGACAAATCCCGCAACGCCGAGTGCAAACAGGATGGCAGAGAGGATCAGGTACCAGGAGAGCGGAACCGGTGGCAAGTGCGGCACGTCTATTCGATTTCCTTTCGCGCAAGAACCACTGCTCCCAATATGGCTATCAGGATCAGCACTGAAATGACTTCAAAGGGTAGGAGATATTCGGTAAATAGCATCTGCCCGATCGCCTCGGCCTTTCCACCGATCCAGCTGCCGAACTCAACCGAGCGGAGAACGGGACGGATGCCCCAAATCAGAAACGCAAACAGCGCCACCATCGCCAGCAGCAGCGGCAGCCCCGCCACTTGCGCAAACCAGGACTTGTTGCTGGATTTTTCGCTGCCCGCATTCAGCAGCATGATGACGAAGATGAAGAGCACCATCACCGCCCCGCCGTACACCACAATTTGGGCCATCGCGATGAACTCCGCGCCGAGCAGAAGATAAAGCACGGCCAACGAGCACATAACCCCGATCAGCGAAAGCGCGCTCGAAATTGGGTGCTTCTGCAAAACAAGATTGAACGCGCACACAATCGAGACAACTGCGCAGATGATAAATAGGACAGTATCCATGGGTCTAAAAGATGGCGACGCACAAGGCGGTCAGAAGCAGGTTTAGCAGAGCGCACGGAAACAGAAAAGTCCATGCGAAATGCATCAACTGGTCGTAACGGAAACGCGGCAGAGTTCCGCGTACCCAGATGTAGGTGAAAAGCAGCGCGCCCACCTTCGCGACAAACCAGAAGATCGGAACCAGCACAGGCTGAAACAGCGGAACCGCAAAGATAACGGCGAGCACCACGAACGCGGCGCCGAAAAAGGGAAACGTCGTGCGATCCCGCTTTCGCGCCGGATTCAGAGCCATTCCAAAGGAAAGCAGCGCGGCGAAGAGAAATACCAGCGTCGGCACCCAGTTCGAATAGGGCGCGGGAAAAAGCGGATGCCACCCCCCGAGAAAGAGTAGTGTCGCCACGCAAGTGATCGTCACCATGTTGGCGTACTCCGCCATGAAGAAGCACGCAAACTTCATGCTGCTGTACTCGGTATGGAACCCGGCAACCAGTTCGTTTTCAGCTTCCGGCAGATCGAAGGGAACTCGGTTCGTCTCGGCAAATCCCGCAATCATGAATATGACGAACGCGAAGATTTGTGGAAACGGCATCTGAAAGATGCTCCAGCGCGGGATAAAGCCCAGATAGTAGCCCGCCTGGCTGTCTACAATTCCGCGGAAGCTTAGCTGGTTAGCCAGCAGCAACGGCGAGACAATCACCAGCGTGAACGGAAGCTCGTAACTGATCATCTGCGCGCTGCTGCGTAAACCGCCGAGCAGCGAATATTTGTTGTTCGAAGACCAGCCTGCCAGCGCAATGCCGTAGACGCTGATGGCGGAGATCGCGAGAATGAACAGGATCCCGACATTCAGATCTGTAATCTGCAGATACGTGTTCACGCCGAAAATGTTGACTCTCGGGCCAAACGGAACAACCGATATCGAGATCAGCGCCAACGAGACCGCAATGAAGGGCGCCAGCAGATAAAAAAAGCGGTTCACATAGGGGGGCAGCAGATCTTCCTTAGTGAGCAGCTTGAAAACGTCCGCCATCGGTTGCATCAGACCGTGAGGACCAACGCGCAGCGGTCCGGTACGCGATTGGATGTGCGCCAGAACTTTGCGCTCCACCCACTGCAGGTAAGCGAGGGTGGTCATGAACACCCCGAAGACAATGGCTATCTTGATCAGGCTGACGATGAAGAAGTTCACCGGCGCTCCCCGACCTTTTCGTCTACCTGCACACTGCCGCTGCGCACCCCAATGCGTGCGCCAGGTTCACCGTAGATGGCGCCCGGGGATTCGATCACCGAATTCAGCATGTGCGAGAAACGGCCTAGCGTTCCGGACGTAAACAGAGTGTTATGGGCCGACCGGATCAGTTCCGGATGCTGGCGAAACTCAACAGTGCCATTCAAAGGAGCCGTGTGCGCCGCGCCGCCCGCCTCCACCACGCCTCGTGGGACTTCGTATCCGTGAACTGCTTTGCGGATCTCCTCGAAAATTTGTTCGGGTTTGGCTGGTCCGATGTCGGCGCGCATTTCCTTTGCGAGCAGCATGACAATCTCGAGATCCGTTTTCACGCCCATCGTTTTCGCGCCGCGGCTCAGTTTCTGCACATCCCCGCACACGTTTGTAACGGTTCCATTCTTCTCATACGCCGAAGCCGCGGGAAATACCACGTCTGCGCGGCGTGCGGTTTCCGTCATGAAAAGTTCGCTTACCACGACGAAAGCGGACGTGCTCGCCAGCGTCTGCCGTGCTAGAGGATTCGAGCCCACAACCCACAGGGCATCGAGATCAGGCGAGCTGAGCATCTCGTCGTAGTTCAATCCTCCGGACAGTCCTGCATCGCTCACACTGTGATAACCAGGCATCAGGTCCGGAAGCAATCCCATGTCCGAAGCACCGCGCGAGTTCGAATAATCGACCAGACAAACGTACTTCACGGGAATTCCGAGCGAGTCGCCAAAATCGACCAACCGCCGCACCGCCTCGCCCTTGATTGCATCGCCGAACAGGACGACCAGTTCAGGTTCCGCTGCTAACTTCTCTCGCAAGTTCTCGAGCGATTCAAATTCCGCGCCTGTTTGCGCCCGCGCGGTGGTCGCGTATGCGTCTTCACGAACCGGTCCGGGCGTGACTGCATATACGTGGGCCTTGTTGTGCCTCCAGTTCGATCGCAACTGGAAGGCGAGCAAAGGCTGCTCCTGCGCCAGATCGCTGTCGATGATCAAAGCAGCTTTGGTTGTGTACAGGTCAGCCGTTGTTGCCAGTGCGTCCGAACGTCCGTGGAGCGCATCGATCAAGCCGGCGACATCACCCGTTCTGTGATGGTCGATGTTGGAAGTCCCAAGAGCGCTGCGCGCAAACCGCTGCAGCATGAAGTTTTCTTCGTTGCTTGTGCGGTTTGAGCCGATGATGCCGATTTTTCCGTTCTTGGCGCGCAGTTCCGTGAATCTCTTCGCGACGGTCGCCAGAGCGATAGCCCAGCTGACCGGTTTCAGTTCGCCGTTCGTGCGCACCAGCGGAGTCGTCAAACGATCTGGGTGCTCGTTGAAATCGAAAGCGTACCGGCCCTTAACGCAGAGAAACTCTCCATTCACGCCCGAGCGGTCGCGATTGTTCGCGCGCATGATGTCGCCATTGCGAACACCGAGCGTCGTTTTGCATCCGTTCGAACAATGCGTGCAAACCGTGCCGACATGTTCCATTTCCCACGGTCGCGTCTTATAGCGGTATGTACCGCTCGTCAGCGCGCCCACAGGGCAAATATCAATACAGGCGCCGCACTCATCGCACTCGAGATGATCGCCTCGATTCGGAACGATTTCCGCAGCGGCTCCGCGATTCCCGATCCCGAGAGCATTGACACCGAGCCCTTCGCCGCAAATGCGGACACAGCGGTAACACAAAATGCAGCGTGGGGCGTCGTAAAACACGATTGGCGACCACTGTTTCTCGTCGACATGGATCTTGTTCTCGCGAAACCGGCTTTCTCCGGCGCCGTAGCGAAATACCATGTCCTGCAATTCGCATTCGCCGCCCTTATCGCAAACCGGGCAATCGAGGGGATGGTTCGTCAGAAGAAATTCGAGGGTTCCTTTTCGCGCCTGCCGCACTTGCTCAGAATCGGTGTGGACCACCATGCCTTCCGCCACCGGCAGCGTGCATGCCACTTGCAGTTTTGGCGTCTTCTCTACTTCCACCAGGCACATGCGGCACGCGGCCTGCAGCGACAGGCCGTCGTAGTAACAAAATGCCGGTATCGCGATCCCCGACTCCTTGGCCGCATTGATCAGCAGCGTGCCTTTCTCCGCCTGCACCGCCTGGCCGTCGATCGTGAAATTGACTAGGTCAGCCATCTTCAGATGTATTTCTTTTCCGTCCTAAGCAACAACCAGTTCCGCTTGCTGAAGAGGCGAAGAAGCCTGTTGCGATTTCGCCAGGTACTCTTCAAACTCTCCCCGGAACTTTTGAATGAATGCACCGGTAGGCATCGCCGCCGCATCGCCCAGTGCGCAAAACGTCCGGCCTAGCATATTTGACGACAGTTCGCCGATCAGATCGATATCGCTCGCAATCCCGCCTCCGTCGTGGAAGCGCGTCAGGATCTTCTTTAGCCACGTCGTGCCTTCGCGGCACGGAATACACCACCCGCAGCTCTCGTGCGCGTAGAACTTGATCGTTCGTAGCGCTACGGCCACGATATCCGTGTCCTCATCCAGGACCACCAGACCACCCGACCCGGCCATCGTCTTTGCTTTTGCGAGCGAATCGAAATCCAGCGGGATGTCGCACTCGTCAGCCTTCAACACAGGAGCGGAAGATCCGCCCGGGATCACGGCTTTTAACTTCTTCCCATTCCGCATTCCACCGCAAACCTCGTTGATCAGCTGCATCAGCGGGAAGCCCATCTTTAGTTCGTAAACTCCCGGCTTATTGACGTGTCCTGAAACACACATCAGCCGCGTTCCCCCGTTTTTCGGCGTCCCTAACTCGGCAAACCACTGTGCACCGTTACGAAAGATCACCGGAACGGCCGAAAAGGTTTCGGAATTATTCAGAATGGTTGGGGATTGGAAAGCTCCTACCACGGCCGGGAACGGCGGCTTCAGTCTTGGAATGCCCCGCTTTCCTTCCAGCGACTCGAGCAATGCCGATTCCTCGCCGCATTCGTAGGCTCCCGCGCCCGTGTGCGTATAAAGGTCGAAATCCCAACCGGTTCCGAGAATGTTCTTCCCCAGATAGCCGCGTTCATACGCTTCCGCGATCGCGCGATCGACAATATCGATCAGGTAGCGGTACTCGCCTCGGATGAAGATGTAGCCTTTGTTACTCTTGATCGTCCACCCCGCGATCAGCATGCCTTCGATCAGCTGATGAGGGTCGTTCTCCATCAACAGACGGTCTTTGCAGGTACCGGGTTCGCTCTCATCCGAATTGCAGATGATGTAAGTCGGCTTGCCCGTGTTCCGCGGAACAAAGCTCCATTTCATGCCTGTCGGGAAGCCTGCCCCGCCTCGCCCCCTCAGCGAGGAAACTTTCAGCTCTTCGATGATCGCTTCCGGCGTCATCCCGACACATTTCTTGACCGCGACATAGCCGTCGTTTGCCAGATACGTATCGATCGATGTCGAATTCGGCAAATCGAAGCGTTGCGAAATTACTCGCGTCTCGAGAGGACTCGGGTCGTTATATCGCATTTGAGATTTAAGATGCTTTCTGCTGATACGTACCGTCTCGCAGCGCCTGCATCAGCTGGTCAAAGCGCTCCGGCGTGACAAAGTGATGAAAGTCGTAATTGATCTGAATCGCCGGCGCCCACGAGCACGCGCCCATGCACTCCACTTCCTCCAGCGAAATCAGACCATCGGGCGAAACCTGCTTATTTCCGAGACCGAGCGAGCTGGTTGCGTGCTCGTACAACTGCTCGCCACCCACCGCCTGGCAGGCGATATTGGTACAGACCTGGACGTGAAACTTACCCAGCGGCTTGCGATGCAGCATCGAGTAATAACCGATTACTTCATCCACCTGCAAAGGAGTTACCTTGCAGCGCCGCGCCACTTCCTCTACCAACTCCTGGGTCACGCTGCCGACTTCGTCTTGCGCGTAGAGCAGCATCGGAACCACGGCTGATCGTTCGCGTCCGGGCGGATAGCTGTTCAGCAGCTTCGCAAATCTCTCTTCGAGCGCGGGTGAGAACGTCATACGCTAGCGGTCGACATCCCCCAGAACAAAATCCATACTCCCCATCACAGCGATCGAATCCGCGATCAGCACGCCTTCCAGCATCCCCCCCAGTGCCTGCAGATTGCCGAAGCTGGGCGTTCTCATGAATACCCGGTGCGGATTGGCCGTGCCGTCGCTGACAATGTAATAGCCGAGTTCACCGCGCGGTGATTCGATCACCTGGTAAACCGAGCCACCGGGCACGCGGAACCCCTCGGTGACGATCTTGAAGTGATAGATGAGAGACTCCATCTGGGTCTTCATCTTTTCGCGATCGGGCAACAGAATGTGCGGCGCGTCCGCCCGCCATGGTCCTTCGGGCATCCCGTCGAGCGCTTGTCTCGAAATCCGTAAGCTTTGCCGTATTTCTTCCATGCGCACCTCATACCGCGCATAAACGTCATTGGCAGTGCGTGTCGGGATTTCGAAATCGAACTTCTCGTAACTGCTGTGCGGGCAATCCTTGCGGGCGTCCGTCTTCACACCCGCGGCCCGAATCATCGGACCCGTGATTCCCATTTCGAGCATGACGTCCACGGGCATCTGACCCACGCCTTTGGTCCGGTTCATGAAGATCGGGTTTGCCGATAACAGGTCCAAAAGCTCCTGGACCGCCCCGCCCAATCTATTAATAAGGACGTCCGCCTGCTTTTCCCAACCCCGATGCGGCTCCAGCGCTAAACCGCCAATGCGGATATAGCTTGTCATCATACGCTGTCCCGAGAACGCCTCGAAAAGCTTCAGGATCTCTTCCCGCTCCCGGAAGCAGTAGAAGTACACCGACATCGCCCCGAGATCGAGCGCATGGGTACCGAGCCAAATCAGGTGACTGCTGACGCGGGACAGCTCGCAAAGAAGAACGCGCATCCACTGAGCTTTGGGAGGGATCTCCAGCCCGAGCAGGCGCTCCACTGCCAGCGCGTAGCAAAGATTGTTGTTCAGGTTCGAAAGATAATCGACGCGGTCGGTGAGCGGAGTTCCTTGCGCGTACTTCTTCGACTCGAACTGCTTTTCAATCCCCGTATGCAGATACCCGATTTCCGGCCGCGCTTTGAGAATGGTCTCGCCGTCGAGTTCCAGAACGACTCGCAGCACGCCATGCGTGGAAGGGTGCTGCGGACCCATGTTCAAGGTCATGCGCCGGGCGATACTGTGCCCGTCTTCGACCAGTGCTATGCGACTCGGGTCCTCGACCGCCAGTTCGTGCTCGGCATCGAGCGAGGCAACGTGTGCTTTGCCTTCTTTCATTTTCTGATCCTGTTAACTGCTACTCGTCCTGATAGGAATAACGATGACCATGTATCGGATAATCTTTGCGCAGAGGGTGCCCCTCCCAATCAGCCGGCATCATGATCCTTTCCAGGTTCGGATGGTTGCGGAAACGAATGCCGAACAGATCGAAAACTTCGCGCTCGTACCAGTTCGCACCGCGCCAAAGCAGGCAAACTGAATCAATCTCCTCATCCTCGGCCAGCTTTACGCTCAATCGGAGGCGAGCGTTGTGCTGTAGGGAGTGGAGGAAATAGATTACTTCGAAACGAGGCTCGCTGGGCCACCAGTCGACCCCTGTTACCGCGCCCAACCGCTCAAATCCGGCCTCTTCCTTCAGCACGCGACAAACCGGAATGATTTCCGCCGCCGCAATCCGCAGGACCAGGCCGTCCACGGCTTCGATTACGTCCACGATCGCGCCCGGAACCCGGTCGTCCAGGACGACGGCCGCCGCGTTCTTTTGGGCGACTTCAGGCAGCACGTTTTCCTTCTCCCGTTTCTTCGAGTTTTCTCTCGTCGATCGACCAATTCAGCACGCCCTTCTTCCAGATGTAGTAAAACCCGCACAGAACCAGGACGATAAATAAAAGCATTTCAAGAAATCCAAAGAGCTTTAATTGCCGGTACACGATGGCCCAAGGATATAGAAAAATCGCTTCTATATCGAAAAGGATGAAAACCATCGCGACGAGATAAAACTTGACGCTGAAACGCTCGCGCGCATTTCCGACCGGTCGCATCCCCGATTCGTATGGCGAGCTCTTGACCGGATCGCGCACTCGCTTGCCGAGCAGTGCTGATAACCCAATCATGGCTGTGGCCACTCCCAGAGCGATGATGATCTGGATCAGAACCGGGAACCACGTCTCAGCATAAGTTGTCGGCATAGCTTTGTGTGAGGAAAGCGGATAAACCCAAACCGCTGTTATCAGATTAGCAATCGAAATGGGGCTATTGTCGGGCCTGTTATGACGGGCCGCGGCATTCGCTCCGGTATTTCGCCGGGCCCCGGGAGTGAATTTCAAAAGGCGACCGCTGTTGCCGGCTGCCTCTCAATCCGCGCTCCCGGGTCGTTGAGTCGCGCCTGCTCGTGCATCACCTCCGGCGGGGGAAAAATCAGTCGGCTATGCACATCGCGCTCTCCTGGCCGCCCTCATCTGCAACTCCATCGCCTTCGGCAATTTCACCGTGTGGCAGCCATCGGCCATTCTTGCAGTGATGCGCCGCAACACTGTTGGTGTGATTCAAGTCTCTACGACGCTGAGCAATTCCCGTGTCGCATCTTTCGGCGATGCTCTCATCTCACAAATGGAAGTAAGATCGTGGAAGGAGCACAGAAGCACATTGATCCAGTTGACGATCAACGGACAGGCCGAGACTGTCCCCGGCGATTTAGGGTCGGTCGAAGACCTTCTTCGCTGGCTTGGTGTTCGTTCCGATCGGGTTGCGGTGGAGCTTAACAAGAAGCTCATCCGTAGGCGGGACTGGAATCAGACGAGTGTCGCAAGCGGCTCCCAGGTTGAAATCGTGGAGTTCGTAGGCGGCGGTTGAAACCAGCAAATCGGCAGTTGACTCTGCCCGCCGGTCTAGTAAAATCTGGGGAGCAACTTACAGCAAACAGAAACGGGGCGTCATGTTCAAAACGCGTAAAGTTCGTCCTGATTTGCCTCCCGGCCAGCGTACATATACCAGCACAGACGTCGCCAAAATTGCCGGCGTGAGCTTGCGCCAGCTCCAGTGGTGGGACGAACGGAAGGTTGTCTCCCCGCGTCACGAAGGCCACAAGCGCATCTATCTGGCCGAAGAAGTGATCGAGATCACGATGATCGCGGAACTGCGGCGGAAAGGTTTTTCGCTGCAGAAGATCCGCCGGGTGCTCCGCTTTCTGCAGCGTGAAATGGGACGTCGCCTCGCGGACGTCTTCTCGTCCGACTCGAAGCTCCATCTCCTTACCGACGGCAAATCCATCTTTCTCGAAGATCAGCAGGACCGGATTATCGATCTGCTCAAAAATGCCAGGCAGCCCATGTTCCTGGTCTCTGTCAGCGATCAAGTGAAGCGGCTCGACGACATCCCCAAGAAGACAGCCCGAAGTGATGGCGGGTTGCCCCGGCGAATGCGGGCCGCGGTTTAGCCTTCAGCACCGATCCGGCCTCCGAGCGTCTATACTTTTAGTCATAAGCCTGGAGGTCCGTTTGTCATCCTATCGGCGTCAGTCCCTACTCATTTTTGTCTTTTTACTCATTTGTGCGCTGGTGGGCGGCATCTTCGGTCCAGGCGCCCGTCCCGTGCTGGCAGCCCAGCACAACGCCAGCATCACCTCGGACGAAGACCTAAAGGCGAGCATTGAGTCGTTCACGAAGGTCTACGACCTGGTGGACGCCAACTATGCCGATAAGCTCTCGGCCGACAAAGCGATCTATAAAGGCGCCATCCCGGGCATGCTTCGGACCCTCGATCCGCACTCGAACTTCTTTGACCCGAAGGATTTTGCCGGGCTTCGGGAAGAGCAGCACGGCAAATACTATGGCATCGGCATGCTGCTCGGAGCCCAGCCGCGCACCGGTAAACCCATGGTGGTTCATCCGTTCGGTGGTTCCCCGGCATACAAAGCCGGTCTCCGGCCAGGCGATCTGCTGCTCGAAGTGAACGGCAAGCGAGTCGATAACGCCACCACCACCGAGGTCGCCGACATGCTTCGCGGCCCCAAGGACACCAAGGTGCAGGTGGTCGCTACCCGCGAGGGTGTGGCGAAGCCTCTCGTTTTCAACCTGGTCCGCGGCGAAATCCCACGCAACAGCGTCGATGAGGCCTTCTGGGTTCGTCCGGGCATTGCCTTCATGCGAATCCAGCAGTTCACGGAAACCACCAGCAAAGAGGTGGAGGACAATCTGAAGGCGCTCGGGGAACAGAACATCAAGGGCCTGATCCTCGACCTTCGCGAAAATCCGGGCGGACTCCTCCAGGAAGGTGTCGCCACCGCCGGGCACTGGCTCGACCGGGGACAGGTAGTCGTATCGCACAAAGGGCGCGCCTATTCTGAAAAGCCTTACTTGGCCCATGGCAGCCAGTACGGTGAAACCTATCCCATCGTCGTGCTCGTGAACCGGTACTCCGCATCCGCCGCCGAAATCGTAGCCGGCGCTCTTCAGGATCATGACCGGGCTTGGATCCTCGGAGACACCACCTTCGGAAAGGGACTTGTTCAAACGGTCTATCCCCTGAGCGATAACACGGGTCTGGCGTTGACGACGCAGCACTACTACACTCCGAGCGGCCGCCTGATTCAGCGCGATTACTCCAATCTGTCTTTCCTCGACTACTATTACGGAAAACGTAAGGAAACCAACAATCCAATGGACGTCAAGCAGACGGATCTGGGCCGCGTCGTCTACGGCGGCGGGGGCATTACGCCCGATGAAAAATACGATGCTCCGAAGCTCGATGGGTTTGAACTGAACGTGATGAGAAAGAACTCTTTCTTCAATTTCGTGCCGTTCTATTTTTCAAATCACGCGACCAAACTGGCTAGCGGATGGGTTCCGACCGAGGAAGTCCTCAACGATTTTCATGATTTCGTGATGAAGCAGGGCGTGCAGTTCACGGAAGCGGACTGGACCCGCGATCACGACTGGATCCGGAACCAGCTTCGCCAGGAAATGTACATCACAGCATTCAGCTACGAAGATTCGCAAAAGGTTGCTTACGAGCAGGACCCGGAGGTGCAAAAGGCGATTGAGGCCATGCCGAAGGCCGCCCATCTCCTTGCCGAGTCGAAGAGCCGATTCGCTAAGCAGCGAGCGAGCCGTTAGTCCTGGGCTATAGCAACAGCAATACAGGCTCTCCCCAAATCACCGTTCTTGACACGGGCGGCCAGTACACGCACCTGATCGCCCGCCGTGTCCGCGAATTGGGCGTCTTCGCCGATGTTCGCCCGAGCGACACTGCGGCTTCCGAACTCCGCTTTCGTAGGGGCGTCATCATCTCGGGCGGCCCAGGCAGCGTCTACGAGCCGGGAGACCCGCAAGTCGATCCGGCGCTTTTCCACGTGCAAGTCCCTGTCCTCGGAATCTGCTATGGCCATCAGTTGCTCGCTCATCACCTAGGCGGACAGGTCCACAAAGGCGAACGGGGCGAGTACGGCATCGCTCATCTCAGCGTCACCGTTCCGGATCCGCTCTGGAACGGGATCTCCGGCACCCAGATCTGGATGAGTCATCGCGACTCGGTCGAGGTCATGCCTCCCGGCTTCCGCATCATTGCGTGCACCGAAAACGCCAGCGTTGCGGCCATGTCTGATCCCGAACGCCGCCTGTTTGGGCTCCAGTTCCATCCGGAAGTCGCCCATACACATGCGGGCACGCGCATTCTCGAGAACTTCCTGTTCGACATCTGCGGAGCGGTTCGGGACTGGGACGTCAGCGGCCGCGTTCCCTATCTTGAGGACCAGATTCGCGCCGTCGCCCAGGACCGCAATGTCTTCTTCTTCGTCAGCGGAGGCGTGGATTCCACCGTCGCTTACACGCTGTGCTTGCGGGCGCTGGGGCCTGAGCGAGTGTACGCCATCTACGTCGATACCGGCCTCATGCGGCAGGGCGAGACTCAATTCGTACGCGACATATTCTCTGAGCTCGGAGCCACGCACTTTCTGGTCGACCACGCTGAACAGCAGTTTCTGAAAGCTTTGGACCGCGTGTATGATCCAGAGGCGAAACGGTGCGTCATCGGCGAAGAATTCGTAAGAGTCCAGGAGCGCATTCTGGCAACCGAGCATTTCCTCGACGGGCACTGGATTCTCGGTCAGGGGACCATCTACCCCGACACGATCGAATCCGGCGGCTCAGCCAAAGCGGATCTGATCAAAACTCACCACAACCGAGTCGCGGGTATCCAGGCTCTGATCGACTCCGGCCGCATCATTGAGCCCCTGTCTTCGTTCTATAAAGATGAGGTCCGCGAAATCGGGCGCAGCATCGGCATTCCAAGCCGGTTCTTAAGCCGCCACCCTTTCCCGGGTCCGGGCCTGGCAATTCGGTGTCTCTGCTCAGCTACCGAGGACGGCGCAACAAAGAGCCCTGATGGAACCTTACTGCCGGTTCGCTCCGTTGGCGTCCAGGGCGATTCCCGTAGCTACCGGCAGGTCCTTGCAGTTGAGCAGAAGCCTTCGCTCGATCTGATCGTGAATGTTGCGCCAGAGCTCACAAATCGCCGCGCGGACATCAACCGCGTAGTCGCGGTTTGCGGATCAAAGGCACAGCTCGACGACATGTCGGTCTTCTGCGCCTGCGTGACAAAGACTCGGCTCGACCTGCTGCGCGAGGCGGATGGAATCGTTCGTGAGCTTTGCCGTGAAACCGGGTTCGAGGATCGAGTCTGGCAGTTCCCCGTCGTCCTGCTGCCGCTCGGAATTGATGGCGCCCGCGAATCGGTCGTCTTGCGTCCCATCAATTCGGTCGACGGCATGACGGCCGACGTAGTCCTGATGCCACCCGACATGCTGGACCGATTAACGTCAGAGCTCCTGGCTTTACGGGGCGTCGCTGCCGTCTTCTATGACGTGACACATAAACCGCCGGGCACCATCGAGTGGGAGTAGGGGCCTCTTCACCGCTACCATAGAAGCATTCCATGCAGATTGCTGGAAGAACCCTGCTGATTTTCGCCTGCCTCGCAACTGTCACCCAGGCCGAAGTTCATTCCTTGACGCTGCAGCAGGCGCTCGCCCTCGCCGCCCGACAGAATCCGGACGTGCTTCTGGCTCGCCTTGACGCCCTCCACGCGCAGGCTGGTGTGGATGTCGCCCGTGACCCGTTTTCGATCCGCTTCGCCGCCCGGAGCGACGCCGTTTACACCAATGGGTATCCGAACAACGTCAACGGGCATTCGCCCAGTCTGATCGCCGGGCAAGTGGATATGGCGCTCTATGACCGCCCTCGCCGCTATCAACTAGCCGCCGCTCGTGAACAGGTTACCGTCTATGCCGAAACCGCTCGGGGAAAACAGGACGAGGTCGCTTACCGCGTTGCTTCTCTGTTTCTCGATGCGCGAAAGGCGGAGGAGGCCGCGGAATTGGCTGCCCGGCAGGTTGCGGCCTTCACGCAAATTGCCGGTATCGTAGACAACCAGCTGGCGGAAGGACGAGTTCTTCCGGTCGACGCTCATCGCGCTCAGCTAGATGTCACCGCGGCTCGGCAGAGGCAGCAGGCTTCGGAGCTGGATGAACATCTTCCGGAGATGCTGCTGGCCACCGCTCTCGGATTTTCGGGCAACGATCGCGTTCATCCCGCGGCAGCGCCCGCCGCAATCGTTTTGCCTGAGCTTCGGGAGGATAAAGCCATCGACACCGCGCTCGCCAATAACAAAGACTTGCTCAGCCTGCAGGCGGCCGCGTTGGCAAAACGGATCGAGCTTCAATCGTACAAAAAGACTCGCGTCCCGCAGGTAAATCTCATCGCGCAATACTCGTTAGTCCAGAAGAGCACGTATGAAAGCTACTTCCCCGCTAACGCTGTACAGCGCAACAACGGACAGATCGGAGCCGATTTCATCCTCCCGGTCTTGGTAGGCTCGGCCCCAGTGGGCCGGTTGGCTCAAACCCGTATCGATCTCGACAAGCTGCAGCTTCAGATTTACGAATTGCAAAACCGAATTTCGGCCAACACCCATCGCGCTTACCAGCAGCTGAAGAAAGCGACTGAGTCCCTTAACCTTGCACGCGATCAGGCCGACCTCGCCGCGGGCGAGCTTTCACTCGAATCGTCGCGGGCATCCGAAGGTCATGCTGGCGTAGCGGATATCGATCGGGCCCATCTGTCCCGGAACACTCGGGAAACCCTCATACAGCAGGCGGAAGTTGACGTGGAAGGGGCAAAGCTCGAGATCCTGCACCAGCTCGGGGAAGTGTTTCCGACCCTGTCGCGTTAGCCGTCCTTCGATCAGATCTTGAGAAGACTGCGTAACCGTTTGGTCTGAATACGGCTGACCGGAATCTCGGTCTGCCTCTTATCGTCCATCTTCAATTGGAAGCTGGACTTGAACCAGGGAATCACTTCGCGAATCCGGTTGACGTTTACCAGGAATGAGCGGTGCACCCGCCAGAAAAGGTTAGGGTCCAGGTTCGACTGAAGTTCTTCGAGCGTTCGATAGTTCGACTGCCCTTCGAAATGCGGCGTCACCACCGTGATAAGGCCGTCATCGATCGTCGCGTAAATCATGTCTTGCGCATCGACGATCAGATTTCGATTGTTCGTTCGTACCAGCAGTTTCGTTCTTTGTAACGAGATCTTCGGCCCGGCGGGAATGTCAGCAGACTTCTCGGCGGCCTGCTTCTCCTCGACCGCCTTCCGCGCCCGGGCCACCGTTTCTTCCAGCCGTTCAAACTCTACCGGCTTCAGCAGGTAATCGAATGCCTGCAGCCGGAATGCCTGGATTGCATAATCGTCGAATGCCGTGGTCAGGACGAACTGCGGGAGCGGACCGGGTCGCGACCGGAGTTTGTCAATGACTCCCAGACCGTCCAGCCCGGGCATCTGCACGTCGAGAAAAACCAGGTCCGGTTCGAGATCTTCAATCAGCTTGAGAGCCTGCACCCCATTGGCGGCGGTGTCCAGGACCTCCACATCCCCAAACCGCTTAAGCAGATACGATAATTCGTCGCGGGCGAGTTGCTCGTCGTCCACCACCAGGGCCGTCAAGGTAGTGGTAACTCCAGGCAACATCGAATGTTAGTATAACGTAGGGCTGGGGGCTAACCTCTCGTAGCCGGCCCATTTTTGGAGCCTCGTATGGCTTCTCAAAGCGTAACAGCCTCTTACCATTCAGGAGAATTTCCGCCGTGTCGCAGGGCAATGTAACCATCGCGCCAGCCGATGGCCGCTTAGGTATTTTGATCCCGGGTATGGGTGCCGTGGCCTCCACTTTCATAGCTGGCGTTGAAGCAGTGAAGCACGGTTTGGGCGCGCCCATCGGCTCGCTGACCCAGCTTGGTACCATCCGCCTCGGAAAAAGAACCGAAGGCCGTACCCCTCTCATCCGTGAATTCGTCCCACTAACACCGCTCGAGTGCCTGTCATTCGGAACTTGGGACATCTTTGAAGACAATGCGTTCGAAGCTGCCAGTCGCGCCAGCGTCCTCGAGGCTCCACTGCTCGAGCGGCTCAAGGCGCCTTTGTCGGCAATCAAACCCATGAAAGCCGTCTTCGATCACGATTACGTGAGAAAGATTGACGGTCCCAACGTCAAGGGCGGCAAGACAAAGATGGAAAACGCCGAAGCCCTGATCGAGGACATTCAGGACTTTAAGCGGAACAACCAGTGCAACCGGCTCGTCATGATCTGGTGTGGCTCTACGGAGGTGTTCCACAGACCCGCGCCGGTCCACGCAAGCATTCAGTCCTTCGAAGAGGGCCTCGGGAAGAACGATCCGGATATCGCACCGAGCCAGATATATGCTTATGCCGCGCTCAAATCGGGCGTGCCTTTCGCCAATGGTGCGCCTAACCTGACCACCGACGTTCCAGCTATGGTTCAACTTGCCCGGCAGAATGGCGTGCCAATTTGTGGAAAAGATTTCAAGACCGGGCAGACGTACATGAAGACGCTGCTCGCGCCTGGATTCAAAGCCCGTATGCTCGGGGTTCGCGGATGGTTTTCCACCAACATCCTCGGTAATCGTGACGGCGAAGTCCTAGAAGATCCAGGCTCGTTCAAGACCAAGGAAGAAACTAAACTTTCAGTACTCGAACAGATCTTGCAACCGGACTTATATCCTCAACTCTATAAAGATCTGTATCACGCCGTTCGAATTAACTACTACCCGCCTCGCGGGGACGCTAAGGAGGGATGGGACAATATTGACATCTTCGGCTGGCTCGGCTACCCGATGCAGATCAAGATCGACTTCCTGTGCAGGGATTCCATTCTGGCGGCACCGCTGGTACTTGACTTGGTCCTGTTTTTGGACCTCGCGCAGCGTGCAGGTCTGAAGGGTATTCAGGAGTGGCTCTCGTTCTACTTTAAAGGTCCCATGACGGCTGAGGGATTGTATCCCGAGCATGATATCTTCATCCAATTAATGAAGCTGAAGAATACGCTGCGATGGATGCAGGGTGAAGATCTCATCACTCATCTCGGCCTCGAATATTACGATTAAAGACGCCCGGCTTTCGTGAGCGTCTGACAGCTTAGGTGCCAATGCCTCTAGCGGGTTTAGTTGCTCATAAGAACGGAAACGCAGGCGGGGCTCGGGGGCGGGAACGCCCTGAGCCCAAGAGGATTCTCGTAATCGGCGGGACCCAATTCATCGGCCACCTGCTGGTTCAGGAATTAGCAAAAGCCGGTCACGAGATCTCGATCTTACACCGCAAACCGCGGCACGAATTCAGCAAGCGAATCAGCAACTTGGTTGCCGACCGCAATGACCCGGCAGCGGTTGCGAAAGCCGTCGGGAACTTGCGATTCGATGCCGTTTACGACCTGGCGTATGACTGGGAGCGGGGCACTACGGGTGCTCAAGTCGAAGCAGTTGCTCACCTGTTTGAGGGCAAGATAGGTCGTTACGTCTTCATGTCGAGCGTGGCCGCGTATGGCGACGGACTGAACCATCATGAGGGCGATGCGCTCGCTCCCGACGATCACCCGAATCCTTACGTCCGAAACAAGGCGACCGCTGAGCGAGCCCTGTTCCGTATGTATCAACGGTCCGCATTCCCTGTCGTCACCCTTCGCCCACCCTTTGTGTACGGCCCAGGCAACCCGTTCTATCGCGAAGCCTTCTTTTGGGATCGCATGAAAGCGGATCGGCCGGTAATCCTGCCCAGCGAGGGTCATCGCCTGATGCAATTTATTTGCATCGACGACCTGGTCGACCTCTGCCTGAAGGTGATTGAGCAGAAAAATGTCATAGGACACGCTTTCAATACGGCGAATCCACGCGCCATCACCCAGCACGAACTGCTCCATGAACTCGCTCGCGCCGCCGGAATCAAAGAACCCAAGATCATTTCGATCCCGCGCGAGTTGATTCAACGTTGTGGAGGCCAGGCCATCGGAGAACGGCTCTACTTCGGTTACTACTACGACGTACCCGCAATCACGCAAATCGTGACCAAGGCGCAACGGATGCTCGGCTTCAAACCGGTCGACTTCGCCACCGGGCTCAAAAACGAGTATCGTGCTTACCTGAAGAAGAGACCTTATCCGAAGCCGGATTTCACTTTCGAAGACACACTGATCCATCGCTTCGGCAGCACCTTTGGCGCAACCCGTTCAGCCTGAATCATCGTCTCGGGCGTACTATCAATCCTGTATGTGCTGGAATGAAGGGATGAAAACTTTCATCCTGTCCGCTGCTCTTGCACTCGGTGCCTGTACCCTGCTCACTCCCGCCGCCCTCGGACAGAGCGCCGGTCAGGATCTGAAGGACGCGGGGCAGAAAACGACCGACGCCGCCAAAAAGGGAGCAACTGCCGCCGGTCACGGCGTAAAAAAGGGCGCCACCACCAGCACACACGCCGTCAAAAAAGGTGTGAATAAGGGCGCCGACGCAACGCAGAAGGGTGCCGGCAAGGTGAAGGACAAGACCACAACGACTGGCACAAGCAACTGACGGCAACCCCGTCCTCGCATGAGACTGCAGCGAAGTTATACTGAGTCTGCGCTCGTGCGTAAGCCGCGTGTTTAAGTTTCGTCTCTTAATTCTGCATGCCTCAATACGATTTGGTCGTCATCGGCTCGGGTCCTGCGGGACAAAGAGCTGCCATTCAAGGTGCTAAGAGCGGCAAAAGAGTAGCACTCGTTGAGCGGCGAGAGGTCATCGGCGGTGTTTGCATAAACACAGGCACGATCCCCAGTAAGACCATGCGGGAGGCGGTGCTCCATCTCTCCGGCTACAATTACCAGAACATCTATGGAGTCAGCTATCGCGTGAAAGAGAAAATCACGATGGCCGATCTGGCCTTCCGTGTGCAACACGTGATCAAGACGGAGATCGACGTCACCCAGGCGCAACTCTCTCGAAACGGCATTGAAGTGATGACGGGCGTCGCCAGCTTCGAATCGCCCAACTCCGTACGCGTGACAAGCTCCCGCGGAGGCTCGCTGATCGAATGCGACAAGATCGTCATCGCCACCGGGACAAAGCCTGCGTCTTCGCCGAAGGTTCCGATCAACGCCCGGACCATCATCAATAGCGACCAGATTCTCGAAATGCCGAACATCCCGAGAACACTCATGGTTGTCGGCGGCGGCGTAATAGGAGTCGAGTACACCTGTATGTTCGCGACACTGGGCGTACGCGTGACACTCATTGAAAAGCGGCCGCGCCTCCTGGAGTTTGCTGATGCCGAAATCGTTGAAGCGCTTTCGTATCACCTCCGCGATCATCGCGTTACTATGCGCCTGAACGAGGAGGTTCACTCGGTCGAGGAAACGGATGGCACCGGGGGTGTAGTCGCACTCCTCGAGAGCAACAAGAGAGTCACAGGAGATTCCCTGCTATACGCGGTAGGGCGCCAGGGCAACGTCGACGAGCTAAACCTCCAGGCCGCAGGACTTCAGGCAGACAATCGCGGGCGTATTCCTGTCAACGAGTTTTACTGCACTTCCCAGCCCAACATCTATGCTGTCGGCGACGTCATCGGCTTTCCCAGCCTGGCTTCCGTATCGATGGAACAGGGCCGTATCGCGGTCGCGCACGCCTACGGAATCCCGATCTCCTCCAATCCGAGCTATTTTCCGTTCGGGATCTACACCATCCCGGAGATCTCGTTTATCGGCAAAACTGAAGAGCAGCTGACCGACGAAGATGTTCCGTACGAAGTAGGAGTAGCGTATTATCGTGAAATCGCGCGCGGCCAGATTCGAGGCGATACCACAGGCCGGTTGAAGCTGATCTTCCATCGGGAAACTCTCGAACTGCTCGGCGTCCACATCATTGGCGAAGGTGCATCGGAACTTCTACACATCGGACAGGCAGTGCTTATCTTGAAGGGCAAGATCAACTATTTCGTGGATACCGTTTTCAATTACCCGACGCTCGCCGAGTGCTATAAAGCGGCAGCCTTTAACGGCCTGAATAAGTTGGTCCGAGTCTAAACAATATAGAGGCCACCATGGCGCATGGCATCGGCATTATCATCACAGAGCGGATTTCAGTAGCAGCCGTTCGAGATCACGAGTTGGTTGGGGCTCTTCGCTCCGATCCGGATGACAGCTCGATCGCTGACACCTTGCAGGGCGTCCCGGCAGAGATCATCATCGAACGGATGGTCGACCTTTCCAAGCAGTTGAACCTATCGGATCCGCCCGAGTACATCGGCCTCGGCATGCCGGGCATTGTGCGGGGCGGCATCGTCGAAGATTCGCCGAATCTGGTTCAATTCAAGGGCTTGACCATGCAGCAGCTGGTCGGCGAAGCTTTCAACTCCCTGTTCGGCAGAGTCCCTGTTTCCGTAGGAAATGATGCCGACGTGCTCGCCGCCGGCCTGGCCGCTTCCCGAGGCCACCTGGACCGCATCATTCGTGTTTGGACTTTGGGCACCGGTATCGGCTTCGGCCGGTACCCAGTTCAGGACGGTGTCTGGGAAGCCGGTCACACGGTCGTGACACTCGATCCCAAGGAGCAGTTCTGCGGCTGCGGGGGCAAAGGCCACCTCGAAGGAATCATGGGCCATCGCGCCATGCGCCTGCGCTTCATGGATCTGGAGCCTGATGAAGTGTTCGCCGAGGCCGAAGCCGGCGAAACACGCTGTGTCGAATTCGTGAAGCTCTGGCACCGAGCGCTGGCCGCGGCAACCGCAAGCAGCGTGCATATCTCCGGACCGGGCAAGTTCTACATCACCGGTCCGAACTCTCAGTTCGTGAACCTCACCTTGCTTGGCGAATACCTGCACGAAATGGTGAAGTTGAGTCCCTTGCAGAGCTACTCACTCGAAGTCGTACACGGCGAAGAAGCTCTGGCTGCCATTGGCGCGGCCGTAAATGCGGCTCAGGCACTCGAGCAAAGCGCCGTCAAGACCTGAATCATTTGCCGCTTTCGCTTTTCTGTCGGGCACTCAGGAATTCGTCGGCCTTCACCCAGCTCGGAAGGCTCGGCTGATTAGCGATGTCGAGCCCAAGCGTAAAACCAAAGCGCGCCATTTGCTCCATACCAGCCATGTTCCAGCTATCCCGATATTCGTCTGAAGGTTGATGGTAATGCTTGGTGTTGTAGTCCTCAAATACCTCCTTTCCGAACCCGGCCGGCTTTCCCAGGTAATCCGTGCCCTGTGCAATCGTGAAAGCTGGAATACCGACTCGAGCCAATGAGAAATGATCCGACCGGTAATAATGCCCTTGCTCGGGTTCCGGGTCGGGCGAGATCGACAGATTGGCGCGCTTAGCGTCGTCCTCGACCAATTCCCACAATGTCGTTCTTTCCGCGCCCGTGACCGAGACGTCGCGAGTCGCTCCGAAGGGATACAGCGCGTCGAAGTTTAGGTCTGCGGCAGTCTGGCCTGGCGGCACCTCCGGATGCTCCGCATAATATTCAGACCCGAGCAGCCCCATCTCTTCCGCTGTTACAAAGAGAAAAACAGCACTGCGCTTCGGCTTCTTGGGAAGTGCGGCCCACGTCCGTGCGATTTCAAGAACAACCGCGCATCCGGTCGCATTATCCACCGCGCCATTATAGATGTTGTCACCGTTCACAGGAACCGCAATGCCCAGATGATCCCAATGCGCACTGTACAAAATCGCCTGCCGGGCGAGGGCAGCATCAGCTCCGTCCACCCGCCCGACTACGTTCCGGCTGTCAATATCGCGGAGCGCAACCGGGATATGTCCGGCAATGTGGACGCCGAGCGGCATCGGGCGAAACGACTTCGAGTTCGCCAAGGCCAGCAACTGCTCAACGGTTTTTCCCGTGGATGCAAAAAGCCTTGCACCCGCATCTTCGGACAGCCACGCGGCGAGTTTCAGGCCTTTCTCGCCAGGCTGCAATTTCAACTCCGCGTGTTCTTGACTCCAGGACCCCGTTACGACTCCCCAGCCGTAACCGGCCGTCGGCGTTGTGTGCACAATCAGAGCTGCTACCGCTCCGCGGCGTGCCGCTTCCTCGAATTTGTAAGTCCAGCGGCCGTAATATGTCAGCGCGCGTCCACCAAAGAATTTTAGATCGGTCGACGGCGGCTCATTCGTGAAGTAGACCAACACTTTGCCCGCAAGACTCTGGCCCTTGTAGTCGTCCCATCCAAACTCCGGCGCCGCGATTCCGTGGCCCACAAACACTGCCTCGGCATCAAAATCGTTTTCGGGTTGCTGCGAGAAGGCCGTCCCCACGAAATCTTTATTCAGAGCAAGCGGACTGGAACCGGTCTTGCCGGTTATCGTCAGCGTTGCGCTCGGCAACGTTTTCGACCCCACCAGCGGCACTCGCTGGAAATAGGTGCCTTGATCTCCGGCAGGCTTCACGCCAAAAGTCTCCAGCTGCGCGGCAATGTATTGCGTCGCCAGTTTCTCGCCACGCGTCCCGACTCCGCGACCTTCCAATTCATCACTGGCTAGATATTTCACATGAGTTCGGATCTTTTCGCCCGAGGGCTGAAGATCTTGTGTTGCCAGAAGCGTGCATCCAAAAATCAGGAACGCCGACGAAGCGCGAAACATGCCCCCAGTCTAGCGACCATGGGCAACGAGCACGGCTTTGCTCTGTAAACTTAAGAGTGACTGATGCGACCTAAGCTGCGGTTTTTCCAGGGTATGGTGTCGGTCGGCAGCACCCTTGCCGTGTCAGTCGTATGCTATCGCCTGCTGCACGCGAATGCGGCGACCGCCGCCGTCGTGTTGTTTCTAATTGTTCTGCTTACCGGCGCGTACGCCGGGTTCGCCGAAGCCATTGTCGTGTCCATTGCGGCCGCGGTTTGCCTCGATTATTTCTTCATCCCCCCAATCGGCTCCATCAGCATCGGGGATCCCCAAGGCTGGATCATTCTTCTCGCGTTCCTCGTAGTCGCGATTTTCACGTCATTTCTTTCCAGCAGCTTCCGCCGTCAACGAAATGAGATCGCTGACCAGCAAAGTGAAGCCGAGAAGCTGCACATCTTCAGCCGCTCCATGTTATTGAGCAGCACGGCAACCGATATACGCCGTCTCACCGTCAACAAATGTATCGAGCTATTTGGTTTCCGCGCGACAGTCCTTTTTGAGAGTGCCGCCGGGTCATTCCAATCGTCCATGCCTGAATCGGACGCGACGTTGGAGGAGCAGCTGCGGCGCATCGCCTCGCGCGGGGAAACGATCGAATCAGGGAAGGACGGCTGGACCGTTCTGCCGGTCACACTAGGCAACAAAAGTTACGGCAGTCTCGCTGTCGCCGGGAGACATCTGCCGGAATCCACCTATCGAGGAATCGCGAACACCGTTGCATTGGGGCTTGCGCAGGCGCAAGCTCATCAGTCGCTCACTCGCGCCGAAGCCGTCCGCAAGAGCGAGGAACTGAAGTCCACCATGATCGATGCTCTTGCTCACGATCTAAAAACCCCGCTCACCGCGATCGAAGCCGCGGCGGAAATGTTATCCGCGCCTTCGGAAGTCTCGGCGGAACAGCAAGCCGATTTAGTCACCATCATCAAGGAGGAATCCGGAGGCCTGCGTCGCTTGGTGGATGAGGCAATTCATCTGGCGCGAATCGACGCCAAGCGGCTTAAACTCAAGCGAACATCCGTGCCCGCGCGCGAGCTGATCGAATCCGCTGTCACCGCCTTGCCTGATCGCACGGCGGCCGGGCGGATTCAAATCGACGTTGGCGATCCACGGACTTCGGTCTTCGCCGACCCTGAACTGCTACCCATCGCCATCCGGCAATTCCTGGACAACGCGCTAAAGTACAGCCCGCCACAATCTCCGGTCCTGGTCACAGCCTCGGCTGAGGGTGGGTACGTATCGATCCGTGTCAGAGACCAGGGACAGGGCCTCACGGAACTCGAGCAAAGCAGAGTCTTCGAAAAGCTTTATCGCGGGCGGCGTGACCGCTCAGCCGTCCAGGGAACCGGCATGGGCCTGCCCATCGCAAAGGAAATCGCAGAAGCGCACGGCGGAGCTGCCGGTGTTTACAGCCACGTCGGTAAAGGATCGGAGTTCTTCCTCGTCATTCAGCAAGGGGGGACCAGTTCGCCCGCGGCGGACGGTCATCCGGTCCCGGTTCCTTCCGGCAATCTCGGGGTCTGAGCATGTCTGCCGGAAAGGTCCTGATCGTCGATGACGAGCCGCAGATTCGGCGCGTTGTACGAGCGGCGCTCTCGCTGAAGGGCTACGAACTGTTTGAGGCCCGAAACGGGGAGGAAGCGCTCGACGTCCTCCGTGAGTACGACCCCGACTTGGTATTGCTGGACATGAACATGCCTGGTATCGGCGGTATGGAGACGTGCAGAAAGCTGCGCTCAGTTTCAGAGGTCCCCATCATCGTCCTCTCGGTTCGCGATGGAGAAGCCGACAAGATCGCCGCGCTGGATGCCGGAGCCGATGATTACGTGACGAAACCGTTCAGCGTGAATGAATTGATGGCTCGAATCAGGGCGAACCTTCGACGCGTGCCCTCACAATCCGATTCGGCGCAGCCCCTCGTGCTTTCCGACGACCTGGTGATTGACTTCTCCAAGCGTCACGTGCTCGCCCGCGGAAAGGCGGTGAGGCTCACACCTAAAGAGTTTGAATTGCTTCAGTTTCTTGCTTCAAATCCGGACAAGCCTGTTCCTCACCGCAAGCTGCTCCAGACATTGTGGGGGCCGGAGTATGGCGAAGAAGTCGAATATCT
This sequence comes from Acidobacteriaceae bacterium, assembly GCA_019243205.1. Taxonomy (GTDB): domain Bacteria; phylum Acidobacteriota; class Terriglobia; order Bryobacterales; family Bryobacteraceae; genus Bog-105. Next base: position 32,339 of record JAFAUR010000515.1, read on the forward strand.
CCGGGTCTTCGTCAGCCAGCTTCGTAAGAAAATTGAGCCCGACCCCGCGCACCCGCGCTACATTTTGACCGAGCCTTGGGTAGGATATCGTTTTGCGATCCCGAGCAGTTCATGACAGAGAACACAAACAGTCACGGCGCGGCGCATGGCAAGTTGACCATCTTTCTTGGCTACGCGGCCGGTGTCGGCAAAACCTTCCAGATGCTCGAAGAAGCCCAGAATCTGAAAACGAAGGGCTTCGATGTCGTGATCGGATATTTTGAGCCGCACGGCCGTAAACAAACCATTGCGAAAACTGAAGGTTTGGAGATGGTTCCCCGCAAAAAAGTCGTTTATCGCGGCTCGGTGTTCGAGGAAATGGATCCCGACGCCATCATCGCTCGCCATCCGCAGGTTGCAGTCATCGACGAGTTCCCGCACACGAATGTGCCCGGGTCCACGCGTGAGAAGCGCTGGGAGGATGTTCTCGCTGTTCTTGACGCCGGCATCGACGTCCTCACGACGATGAACGTCCAGCATCTGGAAAGCTTGAACGACCAGATGATGCAGATCACCGGCGTGAAGGTCCGCGAAACCATCCCGGATTGGGTAGTAAAGCAGGCCGACGAAGTGGTCATGGTCGATCTCACGCCCCGCGCTTTGCTCAATCGCCTCGAGCGCGGCGTAGTTTACCCGCCCGACAAAGCTCAGCGCGCTCTGCAGAATTTTTTCAGAGAATCCACATTAGTAGCGCTGCGCGAGATGGCGCTCCGACAGACCGCGCACGAGGTGGAAGAACGCATCGAGCAGAGCGAGGCCGCCGAAGAGGCTGGCGACACCGGACGAAATAAACGGGGCCCCGCCATCGATGATGCCGTCATCATCTATGTCAGCGACGACCCGACGACGGCCATGCTGATCCGTCGCGGAAAACGTGTTGCGGATGTTCTGCACGCCGACTGCTACGCCGTTTTCATCTCGGAGCACGCAGACCTGCAGCACCTCCCGCCTGTCAAACGAGAGGCTGTCGAACGGCATCTGAATTTCGCCCGCAACTTGCACATCGAAACCAGAGTGTTGATCGGCCACGATCACGCCCAGACTCTACTCGACTTCGCCCGCGTTCACAAAGCCAGGCAAATCTTCTTACCCCGGCTCGTAGGCAAAGGCGTTGATCGTCTTCTTGGAAAGAGCCTGGTCAACCAGGTCGTGAGCCTTGCCGACGACATGGAAGTGACCATCGTCACGGATCGGCGCATCGAAAACCGTGTCTGAAGTCCCGACGCTGGTAAACTTGAAATTTCGGGCCGTGGCGCAGCCTGGCTAGCGCGCTTGCTTGGGGTGCAAGAGGTCCCGGGTTCAAATCCCGGCGGCCCGACCATTAAAATAGAACTCCAGTTCCCTTCCCCCTAAAATCACCGTTCCTGCGGCCCGCGCCGGCTCTTTTCAGCTCATGTCCGATTCGGAGCAGTTCGAAGTTGTGACTTTGCACCAAACTGGTGCAAAATACCAGCTCGTACCTCACACGTTTGCTAGTTGCTGCACGATCCTGTTAACCCTGAAAGCCGGGAGCGTCGATGTTTTCGCAACGGTACCTACAAGCTGTTTTGGCTCTCATTGCCGGGGCAGCTTCGCCATTCTTGTACCTGCATCTTCAAAAAACTGCTCGGGCCCATTCGGCACCTACCGTAATCACCTTACAGGTAAAGGAGTTCTTTACTGTCCCCGTAGATAGTCAACTGAGACTTGTCGACGTAGCAGGAACTGGCACGGACCTTTGGTTCTTGCTTCACGGGCAGACCGGCTATAAACCAATAAGGACGGATAGCGCAGGCCACCTTCAGACGACGACAGACTTAACTCCCACCACTACTCGGATAACCAATATCTTTGCGGCCGAAGATGGCCGCTTGGGCGTCCTAAGCCGGGGCCGGGTAGACGTCTATTCATCCTCAGGCTCTATGTTTCAGACCAATCAGATTGGGGATGTGCTCGGATGCACTTTCTTGGAGCAGAACTTCGACGTGTTCTCGGGTACGCCGAATGGTGTTGGCCGTGTCGCAGGCAACTCGATCAACCAGATTGCTGTGTCCGGGACCGCGCCGGCGGGCAATTGGCCCGTCCTTGTGCTCAGCTTGACGAAAGAACGCATTGGAATCGTTCATACGGTATCCGCCACTCTCCACCAGGTTGATGTGCAAAGTGGAGTTTGGAAGACCTCTCAGCTTACCGCTCTAGAGATTCAAAATGTGAATCGGGAAAAACCAACCGACCGCAGTGTGTCACCAGCTATTTTCGCTGCTTCGGTTGACAATTTGTCTGGGGATTTTTTTGCCGCGGTAGCGTCCCTATAACGTCAACGAAGGTGCAGTCATACTTCGATTTAAAAATGACGGGACTCTTCTTTCGCGATTCCGATGCTTACTGCCGAAATGACCGGCATTAAACACAGCAAGAAATCACGACGGGCATTTTGCGTTGAGCAACATAGCTGTCATCGGGGGCAAGCTATCGTTGATTTCTAACTCTCAGCGTATGTGGTCTGCTCTACCACCTAAACTGAACAGCCCTTCGCGCCCAACTTCGGCAACGCCCGTATGCGCTTCCAGCCCTCGCCCTCATTCACCTGCTCGACTTTGATCTTCTCGAAATACGCGTCCAGTACAGCCGCTCGCTCCTGGGCCAGCGGTGGAGAGCAGTAATCTTCCTCTTCCCAAACTGCTGTGCC
>JAFAUR010000543.1 GCA_019243205.1 Acidobacteriaceae bacterium
AGGCAGGAGCTGGCTAGTTGACCGTCCCGGTGATTCGTTTAGCAGTGATGCGTTTTTTCACGTCGGTGTAAGTCCACCGGATGGGTCGAGCGTGTTGGGCATGAGCACGAATGTATTTCATGAGCTTGCGGCGGAGGTCAGAGACCAAAGTGAATACTCCGCGAGCAATCACGCCGCGCTCGATCTTGGCAAACCAGATTTCGACCTGATTCAGCCACGATGAGTAGGTCGGGGTGAAGTGAAACCGTACCTTCGGATGCTCTGCTAGGAACTGCTCGACCCCCTGCGTTTTGTGCGCCGACAGATTGTCCAGTACGATGTGAATCTCTTTTGCGTATTTCGCTTTTCCGACCAACGCCGTCAAAAATCCCACGCATTCAGCGCTGCTGTGCCGCCGCGCCGTTTTCCCCCTCCACTCTTCCGGTCTTCACGTTCAACGCCGCATAGAGCGATAACGTGCCGTGCCGATAAGATTCAAAGCCGTGCCGTTCGGCGCGACCCGGCGATCAGGGCAGCACCGGGTCCATCCGATCCAAAGCTTGAATCGCAGTCTTTTCATCCACACAGAACACGGCGGCGTGTTGCGGCGCATTCAGATACAGCCCGATACTATCGGCGGCCTTGGCCTCAAACTCAGGGTCGTTGCCGGTCATGTAGCGGTCCAACCGATGCGGTCGCAACTTGGCCTGCACCAGAATTCGCTGCACCGTCGACTTGCTGACGCCTAACTTCTCCGACAGTTTGCGGCAGGACCAGTGGGTGCTGCCAGCAGAGGGCTTCTGTTGTGCTCGCCGAATCACCCCGCGCCTGCATCCCCGGCGTTGCCCATCGCAGCTTGCTTCCTTGCTGTCGGCCCTGTAAGCCTTCGGTGCCGTCCTGCTCGAACCGCCTCTTCCATTTCGACACGGTGGGCCTGCTGGCGCCAAGTTTGCGCTCGATCTCGCGATAGCTTAGACCGTCAGCCAGAGCCAAAATCAATCGTGCGCGATACACATCGCCGGCAGGCAAACTTCGCGACTGCGTCCAACTCTCCAACTCGCCTCGTTGTTTCGGCACTGACCTGCAGCAATCCTCGCTTATCGGCGCCATCGTAATGACGCTCCGATTGTGCTGTACGTATCACTGGGACGCCCCACTAGCCGCTCGCAGCCGACAGCAATTCGATGTAGCAGAGATCGCGTTCCCGGTGATGCGCAGCTACGCCTGCGTTCGCGTGCGAACCATTCGTTTACTCGGTCCCGGGCCACTTGCGATCACAGGAGGCCAAGATACACACTCTTTCATTGAGATCTGGCGCGGCGGCGAACGAATGGCCAGACATGCACGCTCGAAAGTCACAGATTCCTTGCGTGCGATCACTTTTCTGGCGTGCCGGAGTTGGGGCAGGTCTGGATCTGCGTCTTTCCAGACAGTTACAAATTCCCGATACTGCTTTAGAGCCGCAGTCGAATTGCCCGATTTTTCAGCGCAGAGCGCGAGTCCGTATATTGCGAAGCCCGAGTGGGGACGCTCCAGCAGCGCGCGTTCATATGCACTCGTAGCGGCGGACCAATTTCTGACAGCGGACATCGCGGCACCTTCAGTTTCGCCGACCGGGCGGATATAGCTCGGGGGCTCATGGTACCCGAGCGCGGTCTCCTGGCGCTGCGCCTCCGAAAACAGTATCTCGGCGTCGCTGGTTCGCCACTGGTGGGCGGCGATGGTGGCGCGGAGTTCGAGTGACATGACAGAGAGGTTCTTAAGAATAGGCGAAAGCAGCGCGTCCGGCAGCACCTGCAGCTTGCGGTTCAGGCGCGCTTCCCCGGTGCTGTTCTCGTGAGAAGCACGTTCGAGATCCGCGGCCATTTGGCCCGATAGAGTCTGAGCCTCCAACAGCCGGTTTTTATCGGCCGCTTGCATGCCGCGGACGAAACGGGTCAGTTCCAACGCGAGGAACTCCAGATGCGGCTGACCAACCTCACGAGTGTGCGCCTCCAGCAGATTCAGTGCCTGCTTCCAATTGGCAGTGCGAAGCGCGATCGGCAAGCCGGGGTTGAGACGGGAGATTCCGTCGCGAACTAGATAGATATACAGCGACGCTTCAAGCTTGCCCCGGGCTCCGCTCAGCTTCGCTGAAAGCGCTGCCGCTTTGGCAAACTTGCCCTCTTCCATCAGATTCGTAATGCCGTACATCAGGTTGTGGACGTAGTTCCAGTCGTAATCGGGAGAGACGTGGTATTCGCGCAGATAACGCTCGTCGACTTGCATGGATTGAGTAAAGGCTTGCTCAGCGCGCGCGTAATCGCCGATTCGGAAAAAGATGTGCCCCGGCATATGGACCATGTGCCCTGAGTTGGGCGCAAGGCTCGGTAAGATCTCGGCACTATGCAATGCCTGCTCGGGATGAGAAGTGCCTTCGAGGGCGTGAATGTAATAGTGATTGGCGGCGGAATTATTGGGGTCGGCTTTGAGAATACTCCGGAGGATTTGCACTTCCTCTTCACCGGATGCGGTTGTGGCGAGCATAACTTGCGCTTCGGAATCGGAAGGATAGTCCGCTGCGAGCTGGCGCCAGAGATCCGCTTTTCCGCGCCGGGTGGCTTCGATATAGAGTTGTTCGCGTTTGCTGACGCGGTCCTCTAACTGAGCGGCTTTATCGAGCGCCTCACCCGCATAATCTTTCGCGAGACTGTGATAAAACGCTTCGGCTTGATACAGCCCCCAATAGCACATTGCGCATCCCGGGTCGAGCCGGATGCTTTGCTCAAAGGCGCGAGCGGACTCGTAGTCCCAAAAATCGTGCAGTAGGTTCAGTCCCTGGTCGAACCAGGCTTGTGCCTCGGGACTGGCCGTTATTGGTAGATGTACATTGCCGATGCCGGTCAGTTTCTCGGCCTGAGGCAATTCATCGGGCGCTATCTGATTTTGAAGTTCCTGCACGTGGCACGTCATCTGTGCCGCGAGCGGATTTGTGTAGATGCAGAAGGCGATCAATGCGACGAGAAAAGGGCGCGCGCTGATGCCGAGGCGCAACCCTCCGAAGTGTCCACAAAGATGCGAGTGGCCGGATCGCAGCGACAAGAGCCGTTCTCCTTCGCAAATTTCCGCCAGGCAATCAAGAGACATTGCTATTACTCCATTCTGTCGCCCTCGGGTCTTAATCGGTCATGCGGCAGCAGTCGAGGCGAACGGCTAGCCCTAGTGTGGAAACGAAACGAGGACGCAGCTTTGATGTGTCGCGACAATAGTGCTGCTACAGGATGAAAGCGGACCGATGCCGACGTCTGACCACACCTTTCGACGCCGGAGTTAGGGTCAGCGCAAAATGAATTGTAAGAGTCTGAATTAGACTTGGCGGACATCGCTCGTAACGTTCACGTTGTCGGACATCCGCCCAGACTCAACGAGTTCCGTTCATGTCTCATTTTCCAGATGGCCGACGACTCGGGAGCGATCCGGAAACAACCGTCGAGAGGGGGACGCCACAACACCGGTCAATACTTCGAACAGCGGTTTGATTCGTCGTAATACGACCCGGGTTGGAAGTTCCAATCAACCCTGGTGACTTTGCCAAGCACAGCGACCAGCAGGATTGTTCTGCACAGCGCGTTTTACCGAGCAGGATATGGGACAGACAGATAGCTCATTGTAACTTCGCATACTCGGCCGCGGCCTGCGCCAGGACAGGAATATCGAGATCGGCGTTTTTCCAGAGCGCGAGGAAATCCCGATACGCAATCTTTGCCTTGGCCTTGTCTCCCGAAAGCGCATAAGCTCTCCCCAATTGCAAATGCGCCAGTACACCGATTGGGTCGGCGACAACAATTCCCGGACGATCGAGAACTTTTTGAAATTCCGCTGCGGCTTCATCGGCGCGGTGCGCGGCGAGATACGCCTCGCCGCGCATATAGATCGGATAAAGCGCCCCGAAGAGCCCACTCATGCTGCTGGGCGGCACGCCTAATTCGTGGGGAACTGCCGTTTGAAGCAGTTCAATAGCCTTCGGTGCGTCGCCCTGATTCAACGCAAGCCGTGCTCGAATCGTCGGTAAGTAACTGAATTGGACTACCGTGTCCTCAGGAAATCTAGTTTCCAACTCATTCGCGAGTGTTTCAGACCGCGACGAATCACCTGATACAGCGAGCGCGAAGGCGGCGCCGTATTTTACCTCGCGCGCCTTTGAAAGTGTGAGAGCTGCCCATGCTCTTTTCTTGCCTTCGATAGCGTTTCCGAACATGGCTTCCCGGACTGCTGCTCCGGCTTCCCACAAACCTGCTCTCTCCCGTTGCGCGGTCTGCTCAGCCTCAGACACAGCACGGGCTGACGCTTCCCTTGCCAAGCGCAGGCGACCCAAGTACGCCAGCGCAAACGCCTCTTTATTGGAGGCCCAGCTTGCAGCTCCGGACCTCGCACGTGCTCGGGCGGTTTCGCGATCCATTCCCGCTTGGTTACCTCTCAGAAAGGCGAGATCGTACCGGAGCATCAAAAACTCCTCGATCTCCAACCCGCGCGCCACGGCGCGATTGATGGCGCTCTCGGCTTGTTCCAGGCGGCCAAGATACGCATTGTTAACGCCGAGGCTGTAATAGACAATCGCAAAATCGGGGTCGAGCTCAATAGCCCTCTGGGCCTCCGCCAGCGCCTGCTCATATCGGCCCACAGACTTGTTAGTCATCCCGGCCAATACCTGATGAGGCGCTGCATCACGAGGATACGTTTGCACCCATGCCTCACAGTTCTGTTGTGCGTGTGGCAGGTTTCCCGTGACCAGCGTTTCGTAAGCGGCAGTGATCCAGAGATTCTCCCGGTCGGTGGTGCGATCCCGCAACTGCCAAGCTCGGCTTATGCTTTCGGCCGCCAGATCAGATTCATCGAGATCGGCATATATACGACCTAGCCAAGCATGCGCCATCGCGAACTTGGCATCGATTTCAGTAGCACGCCTGAAAAGCGGCAGGGCAGTTATGGCGCCGCTTGAAGCGTGAAGCCTCAAACCCGCGCTGTAGGCTTTCAGAGCTTCGAGGGACGGGGTCGTTGCGTCGGCGAGCGGTGTATCGTGTTTCGCAACTGCGGAGATAGATTCACCGACTCGGGTTCGAAATTTCCTGGCTAGGTCACTTAGTGAATTCAGTACCTGTTCTTTTCTTGTGAACTGCACTTGCTCTTCATCGAGCAACTCTCCCGTGCGGCAGTTCGTCGCCCGTAAACCGAGCACGTATTGAGTTCCGATGAGTGCAATTGAGCCTTCCAAAAAGGCGGCACTTCCGGTCCGTTCACAAACCTCATTCGCTACCGTCGCGGTCAGCGGCACTTCTGCTTTTTTGCCCATCAGTTGGAGAATCTGGTGAATGCGCCGGTCGGGGATGAGGCTCAGAAAAGGTGATTGCTCCAGTTGGACCGCCACGCCTTGGCGGAGTGTCCCATCAAAGACGGGATCCCCCGTGGCATTGACGAATTCGGCTACTACGATCGTGTCTTTCTCGGTTAGGGCTGGCGTACGGTGTCGGAAGACTCGAATCGTCCCTGCGCCGATGACCAATATGACAATGACCGCAGCCGCGATCCATCCCCAGAGCTTTGTCTCGCGAACCTGTATCTGCACTTTCGAGTGGCTCGCGGCAACAATTCTGAGGTCTGCTTCGGAAATGAGACGGACGCCCTCCGCAAGGCGATATCCCTGACCAGGCACTGTAATGATGTAGCGACTATGTTCGTTGTCTCCTAGGGCTTTTCGAAGCGCAAAGATGTTTCGAGTGAGGTTGGTCTCCTCCACAAAGGTATCTGGCCAGACGGATTTCATGAGCTCGTCTTTCGTGACTATCTGGTTGCCCCGCCGCACTAGCACCAGGAGGAGTTGGAAGGTTTTGGGATTGAGCGCGATGAGTTCGTTACCGCGAAGTAGAGCTTGTTTTTCAGGGTCGATCCGGAAGGGACCGAACTCGTACAGCTCTTTGCCCGTGCGGCTACCGGCGGCAGACATGTCGACGAACTCGACTCCTGGAATCGGGAACCGCATTGTAACATGCTCCGGCGGTCGGAACGCGCCCTCCCTCCGACTGAACTGACCTGTTTTCAAGTCTTTAGCTAATTCCAAGAAACTCCAAGAAATTCCAATCAGGCCGCGAAGGACATAGCCATGCCGTTCAGGCAATCTGTTCTCGTTCCGGCCCGCGCAAGCCGGCTGAAGGGAGGCCGATGGCAAAGCAAACGACGATCACCGTTGAAACCAGTTCTTTGTTGATCCTGCAAGGCCGGATTTCGCTCCGCGCCTGGTGCCCTCAATGCGCTGCCGAAGAGGACATGATCGCGATGGCGAACACCGGCGCGATCTCAAACCTCGACCGGCGCGCACTGGAACAATGGCTCACCTCTGGGGAATTGCATCGAACCAACGCCCCTGATGGATCCTCGCTGATTTGCCTGAATTCCTTACTGGCTTGCCTGCAGAACACTAACCCGGCTAACTACAGCATCACGCGGTTGCCGAATACGGAAAAGGAGAAGAAATGAAACCAAGATTGCTTCGCAGTTCAATGGCTTTGGCCGTTTTGGCGATGCCGGCGGGACTGGCTGTTCCAGTACGCTTGGTGGCGCAACAGCTAAAGGAGGCCCGCGCAATAGATCGCTTCCCGGGTTACGTCGTTCAAGACCTCGGCACGTTGGGCGGCCCGTACAGTTTTTCTTACAACTTAAATAACGCAGGCGTGGTCTCGGGCGGCTCCGCTACTCCCAACCAAAACGGCGATCCTTCACAAGCCGTGGTCAATGCCCCACAGACAGCCTTTCTCTGGGATGATGGCCATTTGCGCAATCTCGGTACGCTTGGCGGACCGGACAGCGTGGCTGCCGCAGCCAACCTCGCCAATCTGGCGGTCGTGGACTCGGAAACCGCAAACCTCAGCCGGCAAGGCGAGGATGTCTGCGCATTCGGCACCAACCTGCAGTGTTTGGCCGCCATCTGGAAACATGGCCAGCTAAGCAAGCTCCCGCTTCTTCCGGGCGGTAACAATTCCTACGCACTCGACATGAACGATCGTGGACAAGTGGTCGGCTTCGCGGACACCGATGTATACGACCTCGATTGCGCTGCCGCCAAAACGGCGGGCTTCCGGTTTCAGGCGGTTATTTGGGAGCCGAACGGCAGCCTTCGACCGCCGCTGTCACCCCTAGATCGCGATACCGTGGCCAACGCGTTCGGAATCAACAACGACGGCCAAGTAGTGGGTAACTCGGGCGTCTGCGCCAATACTACGCCACCGCCGTATGTTACCTCTCCTCACGCCGTACTGTGGGAGCGCGATGGCACGCCGATCGACCTCGGCTCGTTGGGTGGTCCTGTCTCGGGCGCGTCGGCCATCAACAACCACGGCGATGTCTCGGGAACGTCGTCCAGTGCGGACGGTTCTCCTCAGGCTTTTCTCTGGACACCGGAAACTCGAACGCTCGTCAAGCTGCAAACGCCGGACGGCTTTCCGGCCGCGGTTAATACTTGTTGCAAGACCATCAACGACCGGCGGGAAATTGTCGGATTTATGTTTAATGCCGATTTCAGCCAGCAGCATGCGTTCCTGTGGAAGGACGGTGCGATGGTGGATCTAAATGATCTTCTTCCAAAAGGTTCGCCATGGATGTTGCAATCGGCTTTCGGGATCAATGCGGCCGGCCAGATCGCGGGACAAGGGCTGATAAACGACGAAGTACACGCTTTCCTCGCCACGCCCTGTCATCACCACGAAGGCCGTGGCGAATGTTGCGAGGACGATAACCACTGAATCAAGGTTGTGTATTGCTTGGGGGCTGGAGGCTACTAACTAATTTCCGGCCCTCGCCATCACTTAAGAGAATCTTCGTATTTGTGCCGCTACATCCGGGATTGCCAGAGGCTCCAGCCATGCCTCAACTGCGGTTGTGACAGCGTTTCCGGAGGTCGCCCTGCGAAGCTTCTGTACCCAAATGCTCTATTGCTTGCGAGTGCCTCCTGTATCACGGCGTATCCGGAAATTGTGAGAACTTTCGAAGGTCACCTGACAGTCTCAACCCCATCGAACAGCGCGCCCTGCTAGATCAAATATGGGTTATTACAAATGAATCACGCTTTACTCGACTTATTTCGACCGGGGCCTCGCTACCCGCTCCGGTAGCATATGCGTCTCTCCCGTTCTCGCCATCTCGGCTCGGCGCGTATCGCGTCGAAATTCGAGGATCAAACTCATGACCAGCATCTCGATCTCGTCGCGCACTTTGACGTAAGTCTCTTCCTCTTTGCCGATCGGATCTTCCAATTTCCAGTCGCGCACCTCAATCGGTACGCGCATAGGAAACGGGCGATTGGTCATGTTCACGATCAGGTCGAAACCCGAGATGTCCAGCAACGAAAGTTCTTTCGGAGAGATCTCATCGATGTTGATGTTTTTCGCTTCCATCACCTTCTTTGTCAAAGGCTGTACGATGGCAGCCGGCGCGATTCCCGCGGAAAACGCCTCCATCACATCGGAGCCGTACCGACGTGCGAAACCCTCCGCCATCGGGCTTCGGCACGAGTTGCCGATGCATAGAAATAAAACGCGTTTCACGTGGTCTCAGTGTAGTTGAGGTAGGCTTTCTCGATGTTTTGAACTTTCTTTACAAAGAGCTCGTGAATGCGATTCTCGCTGCTCAATTCCGGGTGGAAAGTGGCCGCCATGTGAAGACCGTTCTCGACCAGCACAGGCGTGCCCAGATACGACGCGATGACGCGAACTGCTGGACCCGCGCGTCGGATGATCGGTGCCCGGATAAACACTGCTTCCGCCGGTTTGCCATCCAGCTCAATGCTCGCAATCCTGCTGTCGATCTGCCGGCCGTAGCCGTTGCGCTCGAGCGTCAAATCGAGCAAACCGAGCGATCGTTGTTGCGGGTTAACTACGTTGTCGGCGAGCAGGATGGCTCCGGCGCACGTCCCGAAGATGGGCTTTGTTTCGCCAAATTTTCGAAGCGGTTCAAACAGGTCCTCGACATCCAGCAGCTTCAGCATCGTCGTGCTCTCGCCGCCCGGCAGAATCAGACCGTCGATCGAATCCAGGTCCGCCCGCGTGCGAACAAGGACAGGCTCGGAGCCTGACTCTCGCAACGCTTTTTCATGCGCTTCGAAATCGCCCTGCAGAGCGAGCACGCCAATTTTAGGTCTCATGAGAAGAGGTGCACGCCGCCTACCAGCCGCGCACCTGCATCAGTTCCCCTTCGGGCAGTTTCGAAATCTCCAGACCCGGCATCGCTTCGCCGAGTTCCTCGCTGGCCTCGAGCAACTTGACCGGATCCTGATAGTATGTTGCAGCTTTCACGATCGCCTTCGCACGCGCCTCCGGATCAGACGACTTGAAGATGCCTGAACCTACAAACACGGCTTCAGCGCCTAGCTGCATGACCAACGCCGCATCCGCGGGGGTGGCGATTCCGCCCGCAGAGAAATTAGGCACAGGCAATTTGCCGTTCACCGCAACGTATTGAACCAGTTCGAGAGGCGCCTGCAGGTTTTTGGCTTCGTGGACCAGTTCCTCTTTTCCCAGTACCGTGAGCTGCTTCATCTCTTTCACAATCGTGCGAATGTGCCGTACTGCTTCGACAATATTGCCCGATCCCGCCTCGCCTTTCGTTCGGATCATGGCCGCGCCCTCGGCGATACGGCGCAGCGCCTCGCCCAAATTGCGCGCGCCGCAAACGAACGGCACCTTGTAATCGTGCTTGTCGACGTGATGTTCCTCATCCGCAGGCGTCAGCACTTCGCTCTCATCGATGTAATCGACGCCAAGAGCTTCGAGGATCCGAGCCTCCATGAAGTGGCCGATTCGCACTTTCGCCATAACTGGGATCGAAACCGTAGCCATGATCTCGCGTATGATCCGGATCTGCGACATCCGCGCCACGCCGCCTTCTTTGCGGATATCCGCGGGCACACGCTCGAGCGCCATTACCGCCGCGGCTCCTGCCCGCTCCGCAATCAGCGCCTGTTCCGCGTTGACGACATCCATGATGACGCCGCCCTTCAACATCTCTGCCAGTCCGACCTTCAGCCGGAAACTCTCAGTCCCGAAGTTCATACCCGTTCCTTTCCAAACTCTCTAAACCAGTGCTGCAGCCGGCTCGTAACTCGCGGCCGATTTGCTCCGCAGCAGTTCCGCTCGTGCAACATCTCCGATGATCTTCAGTCCGTCCCGGATTGTCTCCGGCGCAAGGCCGCCGAAGCAGATCCGCAGCCCGCCGGAGTGCGCGGGATTCGATGAGAAATAACTGGCCGGCAGAAAATCCACCCCGTACGGAATGGTTCGCGCCAGTAACCGGTCCGCGCTCAAAGGTGCGGGCATGTCCACCCAAAGATTCATGCCTCCTTCCGGCCGCGTACACCTCGTACCTGACGGCATGAATTCGCGGCAGCCTTCGACGGCCGCCTGCAGTCGCAATCCGCCTGCCACGCGCGTTCTCTCCAGATGCTTAGCGAGTTCTCCCGATTCGGCAAATCTCAGCAGCACGGCCTGCGAGAGCTGATCCGAATGCAGATCGCTCGTCTGCTTTTCTTGCGCCAAACGTCCGATGAATGGCCGCGGGGCAATCACCCATCCAACCCGAAGACCAGGGAACGCAATCTTAGAATAACTGCGCAACAGAACGGTACTCCCGCTCGTGTCGAGCTTCTTCAGACGCGTCAATTGCTCCCCTGTATACCGCAGTTCGCTGTAGATATCGTTCTCTATCAGGAGCGCGCCCGCGTTTTGTACCAGGGTCAGGATTTGTTGCCTTCGCTCGATCGGAAGGCTCACTCCCGTCGGATTCTGAAAGCTAGGCGTTACCACCACCAGCTTCGGCCGCTCCCGTTCGAGCGCCTGTTCGAGTGCCCCGGGGATCATCCCGAGCCTATCCACCGGAACCGGAAGCAACTTGCCTCCGGCCCTTCTGAACACGTTCAACAGACCGTGGTAAACCGGATCTTCCACTATCACGCCCGTACCCGGCCGTACCAGCGATCGCGCAATCAAGTCCAGCGCCTGCTGGCACCCATTGGTGACAATTACGTCGTCATCCGAACCGGCCACACCTTCCGACATGCCCTCCGCCAGCAGATACCGGCGCAGCGGCGCATACCCGAGCGGAGAACCAAGCTGGAGAATCTCACTCGCCTCGTTGCTCTCTACAACCTGCTTGGTGAAGCGTCGAAACTCCTCGACTGGGAATCCCTCCCGCGAAGGGCGCGAGTTTGCGAAGCTGATCTCGACATTCCTGGCACCTCGAATAATGCCGGTTGCCTCCGGCTCGGGAAGGAATGCATTCCAGTCGAATCCGTGGGGTGGCGGCTCGCTTGGTCCAGCGACGAAGCTACCTCGTCCGACATGCCCGACAATCAGTCCCGCCTCTTCCAGGGCCGAATACGCCGCGGAAATGGTGGTTCGGTTCAGGCCAATCAGGCCGGCCAATTCTCGCGTGGCGGGTAGCCGTGCGCCCGCCCGCAGCATTCCGTTCGAAATTAGTCCGGCGATGCCGTCTGCTACCTGCCGGTAGATAGGCAAAGCAGAATTGAGATCGATTCGTAGGTTGCCAGCGTAGTCCAAAGTGCATCTTAAATGTACCAAATTGGACTGGCTCAGGTCAGCCAATGTGCAATTTTCGAGCAGTTTGTTTCGCAAAAATCAGCACGGAGTAGCCTTAGATCATATGCACCAGAAAGCCCACGCCGCACTCGCGGTGACCTTCTGTTGCCTCCTCGTCCTGCCCGTCGTGGCCCAAAGAAAAAAGCAGCAGAAGGAGGAAGAGGCCTTGCCGCTCCCTCCTGAACCTCCGATGGTGCTCGCGGCAGACACCGCCACTCTCGACTTCCATATCTCACCGCTGCTTAAAACCGGGCGTCTCTCCGCCCAAATCCGGCAGAGCCTGACCGACCTGCTGCGTGACACCAAGGGTGAAACCATCATCAAGCTGCGCGCCTTCGTCTCTGGGGTAGGCGACGCCCGGCGCGTTTCCGCACAGGTAGCTTCGCTGTTTACCGAGCGCAAGCTGCCCCTCCCCGTTGTCAGCGTATTGCAGGTAGGCGCACTCGGAGATGAGTCCGCACAGGTCGTCATCGAGGCCGTGGTTTCCACTCGCCGCGCCCCAAACCCGAACGGCCTGGCTTTCATTGCGGGACAAACCGGTCCTTCGTTTGATGTCGCTTTAACTCGCCTGAAGCAGAGCACTCAGTCGGCTGGGTTGGCAGCGGATGCCGTCCTTACCTGCACCTGTTTCGCATCCCACCTGGACCAATATGCGAGCTACCGCCAATCCGTCCAGTCCGCTTTCCCGAAGGCGGAGATCGATATCGTGCAACCGCTCAGGTCTCCCGCCGAAGACACAAGCACCTGCGAAGCCATAGGCCAGCTGAATACGGCTCCGAAACAGCCCTTGCTCCTGCTGGAAAACTCGCGCGTCTCGCTCGTGAACTCCCGACAGTTGGTATTCACCGGGCTGCAACTGACATTCGGGAGTTTTCTCGACGATGCGCGCGAGGCGTTCTCCCGCTTGGGCCGCGCGGTCTCCACTTTTGGCGCCAACGCCCACGAGCCTGTCGAGATCAACGCCTATTCGCTTGATCCTTATTCCACTTCAGCTCTTCGGAAGATTGTCGGCGTTCCGCCCAGCACATTCAGTGTGCAGACTGTCGAAGGTCTTCCCTCGCTTGATGCCTCCGCCGGCATGGAAGCAGTGTTCGCCCCCAACGTTTCTACACCCGTCGCGGTCGCTCAGTAGCTCGAAACGTTAAAATTCCGGTGAATGACTCAACCGCTTATCGCCAGTTTTGGCGAGGTGATGCTCCGCCTCTCACCTCCGGGTTTTGAACGCCTTCTGCAGTCTCCTCTGCTCAGCGCGACTTTTGGGGGCGGGGAAGCGAACGTCGCCGTCTCGCTCTCTCAATTCGGCGCCTCCGCCCGTTTTGTGACGGTGCTACCGAAAACGAATGCCATCGCGGACGGGCTGGTCGGTGAACTGCGGCGGTTTGGGGTCGATACTTCTCGTATCCAATACGGCCCCGGCCGTATGGGCATATACTTCGTCGAGGCGGGCGCGAACCAGCGGCCCTCGAAAGTCCTCTATGACCGCGAAAATAGCGCCATCGCGCTCGCGCGCCCCGGTTCCATCGATTGGGAAACCGTGCTTGGCGGGGCCACCTGGTTCCACATCACCGGAATCACTCCCGCCATCAGCGCCGGTGCTGCCGAACTAGCGCTTGAAGCGCTTCAATATGCGCGAAAGCAGGGCATCAAGTCATCCTGTGATCTAAATTTCCGCAAAAATCTATGGAAGTGGGGCAAACCGGCCGGCGAGGTTATGCCGGAACTGGTGAAACTGATCGATGTCTGCATTGCGAACGAGGAAGACTGCCAGAAGTGCATTAACGTTCACGTGGACATCGATGTGGAATCCGGCAGTCTCGAACGCGAGAAGTACGAAGAATTGACCGAGCGGGTTTTGGCTACATTTCCGAATCTCGAGATGATCGCCATCACGCTCCGGGAATCGAAAAGCGCTTCCCACAACGGCTGGTCCGCCTGCCTCCATACGCGGGAAAAGTTCCTGCTCAGCCGGCACTATGAAATTACCCACATCGTAGACCGCGTCGGCGGCGGCGACAGCTTTGCCGCGGGGTTGATTTACGGCCTCACACACCTTTCCACGCCGGCCGATGCGCTCGAATTCGCCGTGGCTGCCTCCTGTCTGAAACATTCCATCCCAGGAGACTTCAACCGCTTCACAGTCGCCGAAGTGCAGGCCCTGGTTTCAGGCGGCGGTTCCGGCCGCGTACAGCGGTAGTTCCAGGACCCGGAAACTTCTGGTCCTCGCATGGCGTCTCCATAGCCACTGATACTCGGGTTGGGTACCCGCATGCACCTCGGATTCCGTGCTTTTCTTATTGCCCTAGTCTGTATTCCGCCCGTTGCCGCCCAGCAAGCGGCGAACACGCCTCCGGAACAACGTTGTGTTCTGGCCGGCCGAGTGACCAATGCGCTAACCGGCGAACCGGTGAAGAAGGCCAATGTGAGGCTCATGCGATCGTTCACGGGAGGTCCCCCTCCGGACGCGCGCGCTTCGGGAAATCAGGGCTATTCGGGTTCGAGTGACCCGGACGGAAACTTCCGAATCGAAAACGTTGAGCCCGGAGACTACTATCTCTCGGGCACCCGGACCGGTTTTCTCAACACGCAATATGGGGCGAAGAAGCCCATGCAGGCTGGTACAGTCCTGACACTACGCCCGGGACAACAGATGGCGGATGTGCCGCTCGCCTTGACGCCACAAGCCGTTATGACAGGCAAGGTCGTTGATGCCGATGGCGATCCGGTGAATGGCGCCTCCGTTCAGGTTCTCGCTCAACAATGGTTTCGCGGCAAGATCCGTTACATGCCCCGCAACAACACGAACACGAACGATCTGGGTGAATACCGGCTGGCGAATCTCTCGCCGGGGAAGTATTACGTATCGGCGCAGAAGGGGAACAACTATGTGAGTCCGAATGGACCTGAACCTCCGGTCTCCGGCAAACCGGACATCCGACCGGTACGGACTTTCTATCCCGGTTCGACGACCTTTGACAGTGCAACCGCCATCGACGTGAAAGCCGGCCAGGATCTCTCAGGAATCGATATCCGGATGCAATCGGCCCAAACCTACCACGTCAGAGGCAAAGTCGTAGGCTCACTGCTCGAAACCGATCGACAGAACCTGAGCGTAAGTCTCAGCGAGCGCAACGAGTCATTCCCGATGTTCTTGCACAACCCGGGGATGGTGGCAAAGGATCAAACGTTTGAGATCGCAGGTGTAGCTCCCGGCTCGTACAATTTGACCGCGTTTGTGGCAGAGGGCAAGATGCGTGTTATGGCCACCGAACCGGTGGACGTGGGTGCGGCAGACGTGAACGATGTTGTGGTGACGATGGTGCCGCCGGGCAGCCTCACCGGAGTCGTCAAGATTGAGGGCACGCCTCAGGCCGGTACGCCGGCCGCAAACGTCCAGTCTGCGCACGTGAATCTGACCCCGGCCGAGCCGATGCAGATGTTTTTCGGGGGTGGCAACAATCAGGTTGCTTCTGATGGTACGTTCGCCATCCAAAATGTCACTCCGGGCAAGTTTTTCGTGTCCGTGAATGCCCCTCCTGGAACGTACGTCAAAGCGATTACCTTCGGGCAGACCGACGTGAACGGGAAAGAGCTGGACTTCGGCGCGGGCGCGTCGGGGGAAATCGACGTCGTCCTCCGATACGGCACAGCGGAAGTCGACGGCAACGTTCAGACTGCAAGCGTTGCCACCGGGGATTCGTCATCGATCCAGAGCTCGGTTTATCTTGTTCCCGACCCGCCCAATGCAGACGAATCCGGCATCCGGTTCGTCAATGGCGGGGCAAGTTTCAGCATCAAAAACGTTCCGCCGGGCAAGTATCGCGCGTACGCGTTCGAGTCCGTTGAGTACGGAACGATGCAAAACCCGGATTTCCAGAAAGAGATCGAATCCCGAAGTGTTGAGGTCGAAGTGAAGGAGAACGAGAAGAAGCAGATCCAGCTCAGTCTCATCTCGGCGGACGACTTAGCCCAGACGCTCGCGAAACTGGGACTCGATAGCCGGTGATCGCTACTGAATAAACCCGAGCTTCTTCAGGTCAGGCGCCGGTGAGGGCTTGTTGAATTGAGCCTGTGAGAAGGTCTGGACGCTTTCGCCGTTTTCAAGAGCGACACCGTACGGCGGGTCTACGAATTTGAAGGCCTGGCGAAGTTTGGCGGTCTCGAGGCTCGTGCCTGCTTTCAAGTGCGTGTCGTGAAGAAAGTCAGCGGCGAATTGCGGGTCGTGAGTAGGAATTGCCACGATTTGCGTACCGCCCCAGTTCAAAGTCGACATGAATTTTGAGGCCGCATCGCAATGAGAGCATTCCGGATCGTAGAAGAAGAGGAACACGTTCCCATGTGTCAGGTCGCGCGGCTTGCCGTCCACGATCACGGGGTTAGGCACGTCGACTTTTCTGTTTGCCGCATTCACGCCAAAGCTGATGCCTGCTAGCGCGGCGAGGGAACACGCCAGAAGGGCAGGGACCCGCAGGCTGGCGATACGTCTCGACCACATGAAAGCCGCGACGCCG
>JAFAUR010000398.1 GCA_019243205.1 Acidobacteriaceae bacterium
AAGCTATTCGGCTCCGCAAGAAAACGATGATTTCTGCAGGCGGGGCGGACGGTTCGGCTCTCACGCGTCCAGCGAAAGCCTCGCACCGGTATTCTATAAGAAGCTTGCCTTCATCAGTCATTTCAATGCCGGCGTTCGGGCATTGGACATTCGCGACCCTTACCACCCGCGCGAGGTTGGCTATTTCATTCCTCAAGTCACCTCCCAAACTTGTGAGAAGGCCAGCGATATCGCGCCTTGCAAGGCCGTGATCCAGACCAACAACGTCGAGACCGACGAGCGCGGCTACATCTACATCGTGGATCGGGCCAACACGGGTTTGCATATCCTGAGGCTGACGGGGGAGGCCGCGGCAATCGCTGGCATATAAAAGCTGCCGAGGAAAACGCCCGCCTCAATTCATTGGCACTTCGGATCGCTCTCACCCGCAACGCTGAACCACCGCTGCTGGAGATTTGCGACTGAGCGAAGGAGAGCTGATCCCATCCCAAGATCGTCCCTGAGGGACGGCTTTCCTTTTCGGTTGAGCCAATTGGTTTTTCGAGCTTTCCGGTGCGTAGAAAGTCCCGATGAAAGCGACCACGGCGATGATATCGAAATATACGATCACCGAACTGAAGCTGCCGCTCGAGCCCACTAAGGTGGTGCCAGCGAGCGGAGCGATAACCTCCGCCTAGAATGATCCCGAATTGCTTGGCGACCGACGAGCCACTTAAAATTGAAAATTGTCGAGGCAAGAGTTATATGCACCGAAGTCTCGATGGAGGAAGCCATGGTTTGGTCAACACCTTGCGTGACTGAAATCTGCGTCGGCATGGAAGTAACGAGCTACGAGTCGGCGGAAATCTGAAGAGCGTCGAACAAAGATCGGGGCCGGCCTTCGCGCCGGCCCTTTCGTTTTTAGCCAGCGCTTCCGTCGGGGCGCGGTTCGGCGACAAGCTCGATTCTAAGAAAGGGATGATGCTGACAGCGGGCGGATTCGCCGCGGCTCCGGCGAAGATGAGGCATTATGCCTGGACGGCCTCCCCGTCGATTGTCTAGGTGCATGGTCAAGGGCCGTTCGCGATCACCTACGTCGATCCGGCCGACGATCCGAGCAGGAAGTAGAACGATCCGTAAGCTCCGGCCGTCACGGCACCACTTTGATTCCAAGAAGGCTCGCGTGCCGGGGCTGATCACTTGGAAGCAGCCGCGCCGCTGCGGCAAGGGCGGCTGAGCTAACGCAAGCTGATCGCGTCACGACCGCGAAATTCCGCAACGTCCTGCTCAAAGAGTGCCAAGGCAGGGCGAAGAGCGGCGGGAGCGACGATGGCGTCGATTGTGGAATGATTCGCATTGCCCTCAGCGTAGAGCTCGGGCTTACTAGGAGATCGACACCGAACTCGCGATGAACTGCACAACGGGAAGTGACCTGTTCGGCAACCCAGGTGGCTCGCGCTGAAGACTAAGCACTGTGAAGGAACTCAAGTTCGATCGGCAGGTTACCTCACGAGCGCAGACAATATTTGCTGCGAAGGGAGGCTGACGTGGACCGAAGAAGACTAGCCTTCATCAGTTGCATCGCACTTTGTATGGTAGGAGGCACGGCCTATGCAGGTCCCTGCACAAAAGACGCTGGTTCCGGCCCGACAGTGGGCGCCAATGCGCAGACTGGAGCCACAGCTAATCCCCCGCCGCAACACCCTCCTATGACCGCAATGAACAGTGCGACGCAGGGCAAGGCAACTTCGTCGGAAGACGCGCAGCGGCAGGAGCAGGGACAGCCGACGGCAGGTGAGCAGGCCACAGGCACGAACTCCAGCTCCTCTACGGCGGGCGAAGGCTGCTGATTGATTAAGCCAACCGAGCGTTGGATATCTCGGCTGACCACCGTTGGTAGGCTTGCGGACCATCCGATCCCGTGACGGGATGTCTCTGCAGCGTGTGGCAAGGCGACCTCCTTTTCACCGAAGGGCCTTGGATCGTTGGATGCGTGGCGAAACCAAAGCTTGTTCGGTGAATTTGGCCCCTGCCGGTCTGGCGGGGAGTCCTAGATTTGGCTTTAAGGGCCGCTGGAGTTTTCTCGGCCCCGAATGATTTCCTGGGCCCGGCGGGCGACTTCCCCTCGGCTTTATTTACAAAAAGCTCGGTTTGCAGCTGCGGCGCCCGGCCTAAGCGCACTGCGAGGCCCATCATTTCGCTTGCTCGCAGTTGTCTCTCTGCGCTTGGAAACGAAGGACGCAGGAAGACATTGCCCGGCATCAGGGAAAATCGCGATGTCCTCTACTTCATCTTGAGAATGTGCCGAAGAACGCCGTTGGAAGGCGGCATATTGAGCGGCAAGTCTTGGAGACATCACGAAAACGAGCGGGTGAACGCCTCAGTGGTTTGCCGACCCCCTTCCTTTTTATGCCAATCAAGTGGAAGCGGCACGCAATACCGCCAAGGGCGCGGAGCTGCGGGAGTAGGCCTATGTGGCTGCTAGGCTCCGTTGAATTTGCCGGTGAACGCGCGCAACCTTTATCGCCGCCAGCGCATTTGAACAGCTATTGGGAGTGAGGGAGGGAGTGCCTATGGAGACGGCAGCACTCATTCGGACGTGGGCCAAAGGGACGCTGCAACACGCCAGTAAAGGCCATGGCGGTCGGACTGAGATGGCTCTGGAACAAGCGTGGCTCGCAGTCGCCGGGGAGATGGAGCGGCCTTGCACTCAGCTAACTCGTCACGGCGGGCACAGTCCGCAAATCGTCGGGCTGACGGAACGAGCGCCCGCGAGGCGGATACTGAAATGAATAAGTAGAAGGACGGGATCACGCTCAGCGGCGGACCGCGAGCGACGTCGAGACCAGGCGCCCTGCCCGTTCGCAACCGTGCCAGCTCAGGAACGTCCACTCGGCCAAGCTTGCGTGCAATTAAGACCGGAACTAGCGTCTTAGCATTGATTTCTCAATGTGTCGGTGAAGATTACGTCAATTCCGGTGCGCAGACGCCAAGCTTTTGTCAGACCGTCTTCTAGACGGCTGACCCTTACTTGTCATCGGATGCGTCGATGCCTATTCGCGCTAACGCGGCAAAATTCCCCTCTGGGTATTTTTCAATATAAGCCCTGAACATTTCCGAGTTTTTGCTATCCTTTATACTGCCCCAGAATGCCAATTCAACATCTACCTGCTTGCTGGACTGCGCCGGACTTTGCTCTTCCGTGCGTAAACGCTCCAACCGAGCTTTAGCGAGGGTCACAAATTCGGCTGAGGGATACCGACACAAATACGCGTCGAGCTCCGTCGGGTTGCCGCTATCGCGCGCTGACTCCCAAAAAGCCAACTCCACAGCTACAGCCTCTTCGGCGTCGCGCTCGTTTGATGGCAGTGATCCATCTGCAAGTGCATCCCGTCTTGATCTAGCCAATGCGGCGAATGCACCATCCGGGTAGCGCTCGAGATAAACCTCAAACTCGGAGCCATTATCGCTACCCTTGATCGAATCCCAAAACGCAATTTCGACCTCGGGAGATTCCAGCTGCGAGGGGTGAAGCGCCACGTCGAGATCACTCTCTGCGGAATCGTCCCACTCTGGTTCTTTATCGCCACCCAGCGGATCTTCTCCTATCCGCACTTTGAAAGCCCGAATCGGTTGGGCTATGTTTTTGACCCTCTGCTCGCCGAGGTCATCAAAAACGACAATCCTGTGCTTGCGCAAATGGTCGCGAACACCGCGAGAGACACAGATTCCTCCAGGATCGGCGAGGCTTTCAAGTCGCGCCGCGATGTTCACTCCGTCCCCAAATATATCGCCATCTTTGACCATCACATCCCCGACATTGATGCCAATGCGCAGGAACAAGCGAGCAGACTCATCGAGCTTGGCGTTTTCCTCGGCAAGCAGCTGCTGGATCTGAACTGAGCAATTTACCGCGGCGACGACACTGCTAAATTCAGCAAGCACCGAGTCCCCTGCAGTCCCCGTTATCCGCCCTCCATACTCGTCAATCGAGGAGTCAATGACCAGCCGATGACGTGAGAGAACGGCAAGCGTCTCTGATTCACTTCGCTCCATATGGCTACTGAATCCAGCGACATCGGCGGCGAGGATCGCAACTAGCTTTCGCTCCAGATGCGGCGCTTCCATCATTGCTTCGCCCCAACCAACAGTGAAGGCTTTCACATTATCTGCATGCGACGCATGGCGATGGTGTGCAGGCTTGCTTCATTGTGCCGGATCACCTCTTAAGCAATCGCAGAATGCTTCGAGAACATCTGCTGGCATCGGATCAAGATTATCCATCTTTTCGGCAGCAAACTTCGCCCGCGGCCACACGTCCGAATGGCTGAGAGCGCCATCCCAAATGCCTGGGTAACGCGCCATGAGTGCGGCTGTGGAGAAAGTCGCGTATTTCAGGGTCCGTTCCCATTCCATGGCCGTCCCTCTCACGACATATTCAGTTCGACGTAAATGATATCTTGTTCCCCTCGGGTTCTAGCCCAAACCGCCTTCCGGGTGTGCCCTGGTGAGTCAGCCTCGTGCGGCGCCTATGGTATCGGCCACATGCGCTCCTCGGCTGCCTATCGGCTTTTCAGCCCCGATCGTCGTGTCCTTCGCGGTTTGGTGTTCAAGTTCAGCGTTCAATTCCGCACC
>JAFAUR010000412.1 GCA_019243205.1 Acidobacteriaceae bacterium
TGCAGAATGGGCACGTCGAGTCGTTCAACGGCAAACTGCGCGATGAGTGTTTAAACACGCATTGGTTCACCAGTCTGCGGCAAGCCCGGAACATCATCGAAAGCTGGAGGACCGATTACAACCAGGTGCGCCCACACAGCGCGTTAGGTTATGCAACACCGAACGAATTCGCGAGTTGGAGCAGCGCTTCCTTCGCCGTTGGAACCCTGAGTAACACGACAACGAAACCGGGTCAAGGCGACCCAGGCGGGCTCGCTGCGCTCGACCTTGACCCGGCTCCGCTGTCGTGCGAAAGACCACTGACATCAACGGCGAAGGAAAGCTACGAAGGGCTAATCAGAATACGGAATTCCTAGGTATGAATGGTACTGTTTCGACGGGCAGGTCAATAGGACTTAACACGGAAGGATTCGGCGAGACCCGGCCCGCTGCTTCGCTTCGTGAAGGATAGATGCGACGCGGTCTAGCTGTTGAGAGCCGTCAGGGCGCCTCGCATGTAAGCAAACGACTTCAGCATACCGGTCATCGGAGCGTCAGCGTTGAATTCATATTCAAGATTGACGCATCGGCGGTATCCCATTTTCTGCAGCTGCTTAAAAAGGGGAATGATGGGGAGAACTCCTTCGCCAACGTCACACCCGCTATTTTCATCGGTCGCCGATTTCACATCTTTGATGTGCATATCGAGCAGTCGCGGTCCGGCGTCAGCCGTTGCTTGCACGATGTCTACGCCGGCCGCAGCCGTATGGCCGATGTCCAAGCAAAGGCCCACACGCGGATCGAGATCCTTGACAGCTTCCAGCACCGCCTGAGGAGTGGGGAAGTTCTTGTCATGCGGCCCATGGTTATGAATCGCTGCCGAAATCTTGTACTCCTTGACGAAGCTTTCGAGCAGTTTCAGATTGTCGTGCGTCGGCGCGCAGATGATCATGGGCATGCCGCAGGTCTTCGCGTAGTCGAAATACTTGCGCATGTCTGATTCGTCATTCTTGGCCAGCGTGATGTTACCGCCTCCTATGATCTGCAGGCCGGCTTTTTCAAAATCGTTACGCCCGGCGATGAGCTCGGCGGTGGTACTGCGATACGGAAGATGGAACTCTTTTACGCTGACGTATGGAGTTTGTAACTGCTTGATCATTTCGATAGCGAGCGGCCGTTGGAAGTCGCGCAATGACCAAGTTGTTACACCAAGTTTGAATCCGCCCGCCTCGTTATTGATTTCTGCCGGCGAGCGGTTTCCAGATAGTACGGTTGCAGTAACGGCAGCCGAGGCAATGAAATTACGACGCGTTGTTTTCAATCGCACGAGTGATGATCTCCGCCGGGCTTAGAACGTGCTGTTCCAATAGGCGTGCTGCCCGATATATCGATCATCCGGCAAGTTCTTTAAAATGACGCGCTTCACCTCTACGGGGTTCATTTCCCCCTGCGTTTTGTAGAGAACTTCACCATTCATGCCTATGAGGACGGTGAAAGGGACTCCACCGCTCCAATCATTGCCAAAAGCCTTTACCGCGTCCTCCACATCGTTCGTGCTCCAAAGCAGGTTTTGGTTGATGGCATGCTGCTCGTTGAGGAAATCGAGTACGAATTTCTTTTCATCGGGCGCGTTGATGCTGACGGTTACGACATTGAGCGCTCGCTTGGCGTATTGCCGCACCATCTTTTGCAGCTCTGGAAACTCGGCGGTGCAGGGCCCGCACCAGGTCGCCCAGAAGTTCATCAGCAGAAGCTTGTTCGTCCCGCTGTTCTGCCGCAAAGTCTTCAGCTGATCGGCCGAAACCAGGTCGACCGTAACAGGCTTCTCGTTGTTGCCCTCCACCTCTGCCCGCGCGCCCTTTTCTTTGTATGCCCATTTCGTCGAGCAACCAACGGCGGGAGTATCGGTTATCGCAACCGGCTTACCGGCAAGCAACGCCTCGATGGCGTCTCTCGCCTCGTGCTTCGTCATCAGCTCTTCCCGCGAATTGTTGTCGATGCGGCCTTCGTACCGTAGAATCCGCTTCTCGTCGAAGATATAGATATGGGGAGTGGCCGTCGGACCGTACTTCAGCGCGACCGCTTGTGTGTCGCCGTCATATAAGTACGGATAGTTGAGGTGCCGGTACGCAGCCCGGAGCTTCATTTCCGGGTAAGAGTCGCTCAGGTCTGTGTGTCCGAGCTCGCTGAGGTGAATGGCTTTAGGATCGTTGCCCATGATAGCGACCACGTCCACGCCTCGGTCCTTATAATCCGAGGTCAACTGCTTGATGCGCTTTTCGTACATCTGCGCCACCGGGCAGTGATCGCAGGTAAATACGATCGCCAACACCTTAGCGGCCGCATAATCTTTCAGCGTGTGCCTTTTCCCGTCGATGCCCAGGAGATTGAAATCGGGCGCGGGCGAGCCGACTTTCAGAATAGGTGGAACGTCCGCCGCAGAGGGTACCTGGTCATCCTGCGCCCATATCAATCCGCCCGTCAGGGCGAGCGCGGTAAAGCCGATCCATTGCACAATACGTCGCCCCGCAGGCCATGGATTTCGTGGAGTCAACATCAAACTTCTCCTTGTTTTTCGTGGAAAGCGCAACCGGAAGTCAGGTATACATTCCCTGGATCAATGTCAGGGCGCACTTCAGGCGTCATCGGTTACCAGCCAAGCCGCAAACTGAACTGGGTAGTTCGCTGATCGATGCCGTCGCGGCCTGTGTTGGCGATGCCCAATGCCTGCATGAAACTGCTGCTGGTGATGCTGCTGGTGGGGTTAGCGTGATGCGGCGTATTCGCCGTATTGAACATCTCGACCCGGAACTTCAACTGGAATCTTTCCTTTATCGGGAATACGCGAGCGAGACCGGTATCCAGGTTAATCAGGCTCGGTCCCCACAGGTTGTTGGTTCCGCAGGTTCCGAACCTGCCGGCGGACGGACTAGCGAAAGCGGACGGGTTGTACCACTCATAGATGCTCCCCACCTGCTGCGGCGTGCTCACACAATCCGCAAATTGGGTAGAGCCGACGGCGTTCAAAGTCGTATTGGACGCGGTTACGGTGAACGGCAATCCGCTGCGGAGCATGGATACAGCCTCAAGTTGCCAGTTTCCGAGGAGCTTGCCGCCGATGCCAGTTTGCAGCCAGCGTTGATTCTTCCCGAACGGACTCTGCGCGATAAACGTCAGACCGAGCGTATTCCGCGCGATTGCCGCCAGATTGCCGTAATTCAGCCCGAAATCGTACGGTATGGCGACTTGTGTGGAATAGCCCAGACCTTTCGCAAACGTATAGGTCGCCGAAAATTGGTAGTTGTGAGCGAGTCGATGTTCGGCGCGCACCTGGAGCGAATCGTACTTGGTCGTTCCCTCCGTACCAATACCGTTAGTGATCGCGGTACGGCCACCAATGACGTTCAGCACCTGCCCCGCGGTTCCCGTTCCGATGGGAGACCAGTTTTCGTTCAACGTAATGATCGGATCGACAGAGCGTGTAGCGACATACCCGGCCGAAGCAAGCCAACCATGGATCTGCTGTTCGACTGTAAAATTCCAGGACTGGACGTAGCCACGAACAAAGTTCTGGTTGTCGACTGTAAAAACGCCGGATGTGGTGGGAACCGGCACGGTTCCTGAGCTGTAATTCGGAGGAACGGCGGCAGGCAGTCCCAAACGGAGCGTTGTCGCGTACGAGAAGCTGTTCGGAGCTGTAAGCGTACTCGCATATATGTCGGGATAATTCTGACGGTTTCCGAGCACTGCGCCTAGATTAGTCGGATCATTCGTTATTCCGTAACCGGCCCGGATGACCGTGGAATCCGACAGCCGGTACGCGATACCGACTCGCGGAGCAAAGCGATGCGTGTCCTTCGTAATACCGCAGTCCTTGGGATTTCCGCCGACGCCGCAAATAACCATTTGATTTGTTTGCGGATTCAAGTATTCCATCCCGCGGCTTCCCCGTGTCGGGAAAGGATAATATTCCCAACGTGTTCCGTAAGTAAGCGTCAGCTTACGAGTAGCTTGCCATTGATCGCGAATGTAAAGAGCAAAGATGTTGGCGTAGCTGTGATACTCGGGTGGAAAGAGAGTTATCTTCCCAGCATTCGTGGGGAGACCTAGCAAAAAGGCCGCGAACGCGTTATAGTCGTTGCCGGCCGAGCCGCCATTAAGCTGGGTGGTTCCCTGCGAAAACTGAAACCCACCGGCTCCTGTACAGAATGTGCAGAATGTGGCTTGCTCGAAAGCCTCGTTAATCCGTTGCTGCACGAAATCTGCGCCACCGCGAAAATTGTGCGTCCCCTTCACCCAAGTTATGTTGCCAGCATACTGTGTGGCGTAGTTTCCAAAAACCTGAGGTTCGAAGTTATTCGCGGGACCGATGGTCGCCTCGGGTATATTCGACCCGGTACCTCCGAAGCCGTCGATTTCGAGTGCCGGCAAGCCCCATTCTTTTGGATCTGAAGTTTGCAGACCAGGGATACCCAGCAAGGTCCAACCGAGATTCTTGTCCAAGCCCGGCGGGGTTGTGTTGGCGTTATCACGCGAATAGCCGAAATAGGCATCCGCGATCAGGTTGGGACTAAAAATGTACGTTCCTGAGAGAGTTCCGCTATAAATGTTGCCATCTCCGGTTCCGAAAGCCGTGTTCGATGGGCTGTAGCCGGGGCCTCCCAGTTCTCCGAACTGTTGCGGATTGAACCAAGAGAAATGGTCCAAACCGAACCTGGCGAACATGCTGAATTTGCTGTTGGGGTTCCAGCTGAGTTTGGAATCGACCTGATTCTGATGCTCCGCGCTATCGCCGGCGCTCAGATAGTTCCGAGCCAATCCCAGACTTCCGATTCCGGGAACGTTGGGATTGGCCCAGGGATAGGTGGAAAGAAGGGTGGCGATTCCCGAGTCGATTCTGTTAGCGGGAATGATGTTTCCCGGGAAAGGAGTTCTATTCCGGCCGTTGGCGAGACCCGTCATCGGATCGTAGATGGGAGTCGGCGACCCGGACAGGTTGCCCGTTTTCATCGCGGGCGTCGGAACTTCCGCGTAGATCGGATTTTCTACCGGAACATAAGTGCCCTGGTAACTTGCGAAGTAGAAAAGCTTATCCTTCTTAATCGGGCCGCCAATCGTGCCTCCGAACTGATTGTTGATATACTTCGGCTTCGGCAGATTGCGATTACCGGCCCACGGATAAGCCTGAAGGTGCTGATTGGTGTGGTACTCGAATGCCGACCCGTGGACGCTATTGGTCCCGGACTTTGTCGTGACATTGGTTGACGCGCCTCCTGCTAGCCCCTGCTCCGCGTCGAACGAGTTTGTCGTTACATTGACGTTCTGGATTGCTTCCAGTGCCGGACTGTACATCGGCTTGTCGGTGGCGTTGTAGTTGGTGGAACTAGTCCCATCGATTCGCGTATCGTTCGTGACGTTGCTGGCACCGTTCACGGAATACCCAACGGCACGACTAGGATTGGCTCCAAACGACTGGCCACTCTGCGGCGTGGAAACTCCCGGAACGACAACCGACACGATCATCTGATAATTTCGCCCGAGGGGAGTGGGGAGATTGCTGAGGCTTTGGGTGCCCAGATCCGCGTGAACATCCGCCCGATCGGTCTGCAACGTAGCTGCTTGAGCGGAAACCGTAACTTCCTGATTGATCTGGCCGACCGTGAGGATGACATCATTTCGTGTCACTTCGTTGACGTTTACGAGGATCCCCGTCTTTGTGTACGTTTGGAAGCCGGACGCCTTGACTGTCAACGAGTAGGTGCCGGGGGGCAAGGTAGGCAGCGTATATCCACCCTGCGTATTGGTGGTGGCCTCACGTGTAAATCCAGTGCCTTGGTTCAATGCCGTGACTGTGGCGCCCACAATCGCGGCCTGGCTTGAATCGATGACGTTGCCGTCGATAGTCCCTTGCAGGAGCTGGGCGCGGCACAAGATAGCTGAGAGCGCCAGCGCAGAAATCGAAAAGAACAGCCGCACAGTCGTCATCGAGACTCGATCGTGGAGTGGAATGCGCATGTAGACCCTCCCAACGGCCCTGATATATCAGTGGCCCCAGGTAGGCCCAAAGTAACTCGCGAAGACCCATTTGTCAATCGCTTTCGTGGCTGCCAGCACCGGAGCAGCCGGATTCTATTGGGGAGCAAGCGCGGTCGAGGACGGAGGTGTGACACCGTCAACGGTTCGAGGTTCCATCAACTCCTCGCGTGTTCCGTCCGGGTCGAACAGGTTCGCCTGGCGCTTGCGGTTCACGCCGATATGGGCGTCGATCTCGCGTTTGTAGACATCCCGATAATACGGTTTCGCTTTCAGCTTGGCGACGGCTGCGTCGACGTTAGGAACTTCGAGCGCAATGTGATGAGCCGTGCCGCGCTTGGTGGCCGGCGGCGCATCCTTGAACAACATGAATTCGACGTAATCATCGCCGTCGGGAACCTTGACGTTCACCCACGAGAGTTGGGTGCCCGAATGACTGCCGCGCCACGTTTCTTTGAAGCCGAGAACATCCTCGTAAAACCGCAACTCGGACTCCAGATGAGTAACGATGATGCCGACGTGCATCATGTGCTTCGAGATCTGGTCGTCGCTCATGAACTTCCCGTAGGCGCGCGCTGTCCATCCGTCAGGCGCGTATTGCACCATTTCGAGCGTGTGTCCTTCGGGGTCGGTGATATTGAAGCTGAGATTGCCGATGCGTCCCTTATGTGCTTCCGCGGGCACTTTAACGCCCTTCGAAGCGAGGTACTTCCGCAGAGCTTCGATGTCGTCCGTTTGAAACGAGAGGTGATTCAGCCGGTCGGTTTCCGCCTGACGTTCCGGAAACAGCTCGATATATTGCCGGTCGTTGATTTTGAAAAACGTCATGGAAGCCGTTCCGTCCGGATTCTTGAGCGAA
This sequence comes from Acidobacteriaceae bacterium, assembly GCA_019243205.1. Taxonomy (GTDB): domain Bacteria; phylum Acidobacteriota; class Terriglobia; order Bryobacterales; family Bryobacteraceae; genus Bog-105. The sequence continues at coordinate 6,872 of JAFAUR010000412.1, forward strand.
TACGGCTCTTGAAAGCCCAGGAAATCTTTGTAGTAGGCCCGCGATTTTTCATAATCGTGGGCGAAGATCGCATAATGCGCGACCCCGAGGATTTTCGGACGGGCCGGGGACTGGGCGCACAACATGGCAGACGATGCGAGAGCCATGGCGGTCCACTTGGTGATGGTCGATATTTGAGAACTCATGCGAGACATGGTGAACACTTCTGATATATCAGATTGGATTTAGACGGACTATAGCGCCGATCGCGCCTCGCGTCAAGAGCGCACCCCAGCGCGGCGCTCTCCCTGCTGATTCGCGTTCAGCTGTTTTTGCAGGGCACGAATCACTCGATCCAAGCCGTACTGAACGTGTTGGCGCATCGCCTTGTCGGAGGCTTCGGGATCATTCCCGACCAGCACGTCAAGCAGGTCGCGATGAAAGCGAGACGGCAGGGCGGGACGGTCGGTCGCAACATCCCAAACCCAGTTGAACACCAGCACGTGAGTCTGCTCAATCAACTGAACCAGAGGCCGGCAACCGCCACATTCCGCGATTCTCATATGTAGCTGAAGGTGGTAGGTTTGTGCTTGATAAATAGATTCCCAGTCTTTGCGAGCATCAAGACGCCTGCCGAATAAGGCGTCCATGTGCTCAGCCATCCTGCACAATTCGATCCTCTCGCGGGAACTGGCCTTCAGTGAAAACAGGCGTGCCGACTGACTCTCGAGCGCTTCCCGGATAACGTATCGCTCCCCAACGTTCTCCGGAGTTGGCATATAGATCCGCGTTCCGACTCGCGGCGTTGTTTCCACCAATCCTTCCGTTTCCAGGCGCTGGAGCGCTTCGGAAACAGGCACTATGCTCATCCCCAGTTTCTGCGCGATGTTCCGCCGGGATACTTTCGTGCCTAAACCCAAGTCCCCGCGAAGGATCTGCTCGCGGATGAAAAAGTAGGCCTTTTCCGCAAGGCTCCCATGTTGGAACCGCAGGGCGATGCTGGAGAAGGATTCGCTCACAATAGGAACATCAGTGGCGGCTCTGGCCGAGGAAACTGAGTATTTATCTATTCTGATATATCAGAGGCGCTACTTCGGCAGCAGGTGCTTCTGGATCTTTCCAAGGGCATTGCGCGGCAGCGACTCCACCCGGACAAAGCGTCTCGGGATTTTGAATGACGCTATTTTGGAGCGGCACCGCGATTCTAGTTCTGAGGCCTCGAATTCGTGCGCCGCGACAACGTAGGCTATCGGAACCTCTCCGCGAACCGGATCACTCACGCCGACTACAGCCGCTTCTTGAATCTCAGGCTGCTCTTGCAAGAATTCTTCGATTTCCCTGGGGTAAATATTGAACCCGCCGGAGATGATCAGATCACTCTTGCGCCCGCATAGTGTGTAGTAGCCATCAGGTGACCGAGTCGCCAAATCGCCGGTACGGAAAAATCCATCGAGAAACGCTGACCGTGTTGTCTCCTCGCGCTTCCAATAGCCCGAAAAAACATTCGGCCCTCGCAGGTATAACTCGCCCGTTTCGCCGGCAGGCACCGATTTTCCGTCCGCATCAAGCAGCCGCGCGGACACACCCGGCAACGGTAGCCCCACTGTTCCGGCGCGTCGCTCGCCGAGGTACGGATTGCTGATATTCATCAGCGTTTCGCTCATGCCGTAGCGTTCCAGGATGCGATGTTGAAAGAGCGTCTCAAACTTATCGAGCACTGCGGCGGGCAAAGGCGCGGAACCGGAAACATACAGGCGCATGAACGAGCCGATCTTGCGAGCAAGGACAGGATCCCACTCCAGCATTCGGACGTACATAGCGGGAACTCCGAAGAACAGGGTCGGGCGGAACTGCAGAAACACGTCGCCTGCCGACTCATGCGCGAACCGCTCCAACAAGCGAGTCCGGCAACCGCTGATCAGCGCGCAGTGAAGTCCATTTCCCAATCCGTGCACGTGAAAGAGCGGCAATGCCAATAACAGGCGATCGGCCGATGTAATCTGCCAGCACGTCAGCAAGTTCAATGCGTTTACCGCGAAGTTGTTGTGGCTCAAGACGGCGCCCTTGGCCGTTCCTGTTGTTCCGGATGTGTAAATAATGCTCGCCGCGCAATCGCCATCCAGTGTTACCGGAGGCCGTTCAGAAGAACTGCGATTCAGACTCGCCATCAAGCTCGCGCGCGTCCAGAGTGGCACCGACACGGGCAGATGCTGATCGGAAATGACGGCGCGGGGTTCGGCATCCTGCAAGATGTGCGAAATCTCGCGGTCGCGGTAGAGGATGTTGATGGGTACGAAGATGACGCCGGCCTTGATGCAAGCGAGATAGATGTCTACCATCTCGACCGAGTTCGCCAGATACACGCACAGGCGGTCTCCGGGTGAAAAGCTTTCGCTGATCAGGAACTGGGCAAGACGGTTGCTGCGGCACTCTAAATCACCGAATGTATATGTGTTGCCTTCGAACTCGAGAGCAACCGTATCCGGCCGGCCACGGAGAGACAGATCGAACAGATCGGTCAGCGTCATCGAGGTCGCACCGACTGCTTATTGCGCGCGAACCCAAGCGAGCCCGTCCGGCTGCTTGCCGGCATCGATACGCCCGGTGACGGTCAGGTTCTTGAGGTCGATGACAGCCACATAGTCATCGGGCGTCGCGGACACAAACGCACGCGCGCCATCGGGATCCATCAACATCCCTTCCGCGCCGTGGCCCACCGGAATGCGCTTCGCCTCGGTTCGATCGCGCGCATTGAGAACCACGACATCGGGGCTCTTGATGAGCGAGACCAGGACCAGTTTGCCGTCGGGCGTGAACTTCAGCCGATTTGCACCATTGACGTTTGCCGCGATGGTCGCGACCACCGCTTTCTTTTCGCTATCTACTACGCTGATGGTGCCGTCCTGAGCATTTGCTACCCAGATCTCTCGAGCATCTGGCGAGATGTCGAAACCCTCTGCCCCGCGACCGACCGGCACTACCGTTTCGTTCCAGTCAACACGCTTCGAATTGTTCGGACCCGGCACGCTTACACGGTCGATGATGCTGATGGTCGCAGAGGCCACGTTCGTGGTTACAATGCGACTCAGATCCGGATTGACCATTACCATGTGGGTGCGGTTCTGACCCGTGCCGAGGATCCAATCCACCTGTTTCGTGGACGGATCGTAACTGCCGATCGCTTTAGCGACTTCCGCCGTAAACCATAATTTGCTTCCAATGAACGCAAGCCCATGTGGACCGCGCAATGGGCCCAGGTCGATCGGCTTGAGGGACTGATGCGCCATCAAATCGACGGGCGTAATCGTGTTGTACGTTCCGCCGCCATAGTTCGAAATGAACGCAAGCTTTCCATCGCTGGAGGCGATTACCTCATGCGGATCCGGACCCGACGGCATGCGAGCGACGGCTTTCAACGTCGCAGGATCGACAATCGCGAGCGTGTGATCTCCTTTGGAGAGCACGAGCAGGCACGGTGCCGACCCACTCTGGGCGGCCATAGTGGTTGCGAGAACACACGTGCCAAGAAGCACGAAAGCTGTTTGTCTCATAGATTTCCGAAACATGATTTATCGCCGGGATTCAAGCCTCTGGATAAGTTCCGTTATACAGTATGCAGGAAGGTGGAAACTGACGCGCTTGCGAAAAACTTCATCGACGGCCGTAATCGTTCTATTCAGCGCGCTGTTGCTGCCTTGCAGCGTCTGCCAAGAGCCTGAGGGCGGCGCTGCTGCTCCGGCTCGCGGAGCGCGGCGCGGAGCAGCGAGTACGCGCGAGTTTCTCGGCCTGGGCCCGCCACCCGACCCGGCCGAAGCCGCCAAGGGAGCACCCCTTTTCAAGCAGAACTGTTCCGGCTGTCACGGGGAAGATGCGCGCGGAGCTCAGGGACCGAATCTTATT
>JAFAUR010000426.1 GCA_019243205.1 Acidobacteriaceae bacterium
GGCGGATACTCTCGGTGACCTCTTTGTCGGTCAGCAACTCCTGGAAGTACTTCACCTGGTGTAAACGCTCTTTGTTGTGACTGACACCGGTTTCCAACAGCAAGCCGGAAACTCGATTCTTCATCTGCACCATCTGCCGAACCAATAGATGCCGATAGCGCAAGGTGCGACGCCGATCACGGACTGCTGTCGAAACCATGTGACACTCCGGCAGAAAGTCACAACGCAAACAGTCCGCGATCTTGCTTGCATCGATTCGGTCGTTCTTTTTCTTTGCCACTGCGATCGCACGCAGCATCAGCGGATGAGCCACCTTCACCTGTGCTGCATGCGGAAGCAAGTGATCGAACCGCGGATCGCTAACGTCGATCCGAGCGCTCGTCCTCTCGAAATATCTCAGTCCTCGTGCGCTTTCAATCCAATCTTTATTGTTGATGGATTGAAAAATGCCAACCGTGGTACGAAGCCGCTCCGGTAATCCTCCTACCCATTTGAAGTGATGCACCTGGACGAAGTACTTGCTCAGTGGGCATGCTCTGCCAGTAAGTGCGTAATGGTGACCCGCATTCGCGAGAGTCACGGAACCGCGTGCAGCAACAATTTTTCTGGGGTTCGCATCCTAGTAATGGATGCGTGATAAATCCTCCCAGCGGAAATTGGTCCCAAATCGATCCACGCTCCACAATGTCTTCAAGTACGCCCTCCGGGGCAACGCGATCCAGAAAACAGCCGCAAATGTAGTCGTAGCCCTCAGCCTCGCACTCCTTTATCATGAGCTGGAAAACAATGGAACTCGTCCTGGTCTGCAAAAATGTACCAATCGTCCGTACCCAGCGCGCTTATTCGTGCGTGAACTGCATTTTGCATGTCGGTCCAAACACCGCCTGTCATCGTCGCGGCAATATCGCACCCGAACCGGCGGGCTACCTGGCGGGCTTCTTCAAGAACCGGATCCCCCGGGTATCTGAGATGTACATTTAGCATTACCGACGTGATGCCGCTATTGCGATAATGCGCCAGCATATGGGGCAGCATCGTTACATCGGATCCCACGACCGAAACTAAATGAACATTCATAAGTCGCTACACTGCGTTCACAGTGTTCGCCAGCTCCACTGCGTCTGAAAGGCTACCCCGAAAAAGTAAAAATCTCCATCGGTACGCTTTCCGTGGCGCGTTTTCAGCGACCAACCGAATACTGCTCTTCGGACGCTTGCTGATCGACGCGGCAACAACTCCAAACCGGTTTTCACGAATGAAATACACATCCTCGCCAACGCTTAGTAACCCGTTTGCTAACGGTAGATACAGCACGGCCGGAGCAAACCGCTCCGGTTCGATCGTCACGGGGTCCGTTTCGAGACCGCTCGGGCAATAAGTCAGCCGGTCCGGCATGTGAGGGAACTGGATGCCGTGTACCTTATCCGTCGCGACGAACCAGGCTTCGCATTCCTGTAGATTGCGCGAAGTCTGAATGCAGGAGATTGCTCCTTCCGCACCGACAATGCCCACCGGTACGAAAGGCTCGGCGGGAGTTTTCTGTGAGCGCCCGGCATCGGGATTCGGCAGATCGGCTTCAAGCGCACCGGCCGCCTCTACCCGACGTTCGGAAGCTGCCAGCTGCCTAAATGCTTCTTCCGCCGCGCCTGCGGCGAATTTGACTTCCTCCGGCGTCGGGCTCCATCCCAACGAATCGCTGGATTCGGCTAACAACTGAAGTTTCCAAACGCGCTCGAGCAATTCGCATTCGCGCTCGTACTCCGGACCAGGCGGCATAGCTTGCAGCGCAGTCTCGCGTGCAACCAATTCGGTGCGCGCCCGCCATGCTAACCCAAGAATTCCCGGGTCGTTTTCCCACTTGTTAGCGCAACGGCCCATCCACACGAAAACGCCGATCGCTCTTACCACTGTTCCAGCTACCTTCGGGAACCATGGGGAGAGGCGGAGCATCGAAATGTTTCACTACATCGGCCAGTTCCGAAATCGACGCGAACCTGAATCCCTGGTCCAGGTAGGAATTTAATACGCCGGCATTCATATTCAGCCATTCCGTATCGAAGAAGAACCGGTCCCAGTTCCCGGGCGTGACCGGAACAGAGAAGTGATGACCGCTGCCGCAGTGGTACCAGAACCAGCTCGTATCTCCAGCGCAGGCATTCGCAACGTACGTGGCGTTCGAGTCCTGACTGAGAGTATGTCGATGAAAGGCGCAAAGACGATCTCTAGCTTCGGGCGGCGACATCGCCCTGGTCAGCTCGCCGACCAGATGGTTCGACGCCACAAGCACCCGCATCTTACCGTGCCTATATATCGGCGCAATCTGGTCCGGGCTGAGAAAATGCGCCAGATGGTCGTCTTTGCAGAGAGCCACGTCGAAATAGTCGTCTAATACGCGAATCCCGGGGCCAAAGAAAGCCTCTTGTGCGAAAAACATTCGCGACGGCTTTAGCCCAAGCCTTTCCAGACACCGGCGGTTGATCTTGACTGACTTAATGAGATCGCGTTTCGGAAAACCGATCCATAAATTAGGCGCGTACGTCGACGAGATCAGTTCCAGCCGTTCTTGTTCGATTAGTCGCCGGATCAGCTCCATTAAGGAGGGATAATGGTCTGCAATAAATTCCAGCCCCGCGCCCGCCATTTCCATAGATATGCGCCATCTCGGATGCTTTGCGATGGTTTTCAGAAATGGCGCGATCGCCTGATAGCAGATGCGATGAGACCAAATAGCCTCGCCGGCGATGTATTGCAGATTGAAATGAAAAAGGCCTACGGTGAGCTTCCTCAGCGCGGGGTCTCCACGTGGCTGCGGTGTCCTGGTTCGGCACAGTACGACAGCGTGCGGGCATCCAGAGAAGCGGACGGCTTAAGCACAAACAACCAAAGACGATCAACAGATCAGCTTTCGCGCTCTCCTTCATGCAGCCACGGCCAACCCCTGCGGCGCGAATCTACGTCGGGCAACGGAGGCCAGATCAGTACTCCACCTACAGTACAGCAATCTGTGTCAGGACAAAACCAACGCTGACTTCTGAATGTACCAAGCCTACAGTTATGGCTGCCAGAACTAATCGACAAATCCGTCGAAGTTAGATGAAAGCTTGGCGCTGGGTAATCCCCGTCATCAAAAGCCTCGAAATCTGGTGCACAGTTTGAACACGGAGGGGCGCCAGACGAAGAGCCCCAGCACTGGTATTGTCCGTAGCCGTCTAATTGCAAAAACGTTGTAGCATATTGCTGTGGAGGAGTATAGTTGATATTACTGCACGTTACATACCATTTTTGAGTGTCCGTGCAGCCGTATATGGTGTTATCCGTCACAAAGCCACCATAGCAGGGACCGGTGCTACTTTCAAAATTCAAGGAACCAGAAATCCTCATGCAGTTTATAATCTGCCGCTTGAGTATAGACTGCCGCCGAGCAGAATAGCAACACAAAGACCGTAAGTGTCCGTGTCATTTATTTGTGCCCTTTGCGATAGAGTGGGCTTTCAATGCAGTG
>JAFAUR010000374.1 GCA_019243205.1 Acidobacteriaceae bacterium
CCAATCAATTCTCCGTTCGGGCCGATCGTCAGACCGAGCGTTGGAGTCGTAAAGCCAGCCGGCGCCTCGGTTACAGATTGCTCGGCAACGATGGCGATAGTAGCTCCTATCGAGCATGCGAGGACAATTTTTAGAGGTGTCACGGTGGATCTCCTTCGATGGGATGTCATTAAGCGTTCTTGTTCGGACGAGACGTCGCAGGTCGTGCGACTTAAGCAGCTGGCCTGCGGAAGACCTTTGCGATCGGGCAATCCTCGGGCGACGGTTCATGACTGGCCCGGAGTATCTTTTTCCACGACGACTGTTCCCGTCATCATCGGATGGATTTTGCAGTAATACGGATAAGTACCGGGCTCCTGAAATCTGAATGCGAAATGTTGGTCCGTATCAAGAACGGGAGAAGAAAACTTCTTTTCGGTGCTGACGACGTTGTGAGGAATGTCGTCCTGGTTCATCCACGTAACGGTCGTTCCGATCTTTACAGTCAGAGACTTGGGACTGAAAGAGAAGTTGTCGATTTTGACCATGTTGTCGCCGGCGACATTCCGAAGGTTTGCCACCGCGGCGGACTGCATCGCAAGAGTAGAATCAACGACTGCGAGCGTGTGGTTACCGGGAACATAATTTACATGCGTGATGCCCAACACATCACGCAGCTGCTCAGCCGGAACCTTTAGGGGACCCGGCGAAGGCGCAGTGCCCGGTTTGGGTTGTGGGAACGCCGTCGACATTGCAGTGTGGAAGCTGACATTGCCTTCCACCTTTTGCATGATCTGATGAATGTGCCCGTTCAACACCGTGACGGAGCCAAAACGCTTCAGGTAGGACAGAGCCTGCTGTGCGTCCCCCGTGCCCCAACCCCACTCGGGATACACGGTCCACAGTGGGATATGGGCAAACACTACGATTGGTGTGCTGCTCGTTCGCGCTGCCAGATCCTTTTCGAGCCACCCCAGTTGCTCGGCGCCCAAGGTTCCTAGACCACCGGCTTTCAGATCCACTACATTGACGAGCCCGATGAAGTGCACACCGTTGTGGTCGAAACTGTACCAGCCGGTCCCTTTCGTGCCTTTGCCGTAGCGCTCGAGGAACTGTTGCCCGTTATCGGCGAGCATGTCGTGCTCACCCGGCACAAAGAACGTTTGCCTTGCCTTGCACGATCGCAGCACCTGGTCCAGCGTGTCGAATTCACTGGGCTTTGAGAGGTGACTCAAATCGCCCGTATGAATGACAAAGTCTGGCGTACGCTTCAGTGCATTGATTTTCCCGATCGCTTCCTGCAATGTCGCGGTCACGTCCTTGTTGGCTTCCTTGTTGAAGCCGATGTGACTGTCGCTGATCTGAACGAAGCTGAATCCGTCCGCTGCCTCATGATGACTCACCTGACCAAAGGCTTTAGACGTAAGCAAACCTCCGCTAACGGTCCATAGAGTACCTGTGCCGGCCCAGGCCATGCACTCCAGAAATCCTCGCCGATCGATTCCATCTTTGTTCAGATCCGCTTTGATTCGTTTAGCCAACCCGCTCTCCTTCTGAATGCTCATATCAGCTCTTCGCCTGCTCAGCTAGCAATACCCATGTACCTGCGCGAAAATTCCCATCCCATCGATATTTTTTTGCTCGCGTCTAAATCGTATGGAGTTAGCCGCACAAACGGGCAAATGAAAATCAAAGCTGGTTCCGGGGATGGTTACGTGGATAGCTACTGTGGAGGATGCCTCCAGTTGTTTCGAACTGTGACGAGTCAGCTACCGGCCTCGAAGTACTACGTTGAGCGAGACCGGGAAACGGAGCACCGAGTCGGTGTACCACTCAGCTGTTCCGCAGAGATTCGCCTGCGCAAACGTCTGAACAAGCGCTCTGGTTGCTGTCGGCACCGCCGTGCGCACAATGGATGCGCCGAGGCACGAATGTGGGCCGGCGCCCAGTGCGACCTCACTTGTGACACCACGGTCCAGATCGAGGCGATCCGGGTCTGCAAAGTGTGCCGGATCTCGGTTCGCAGCATCCAGCTTGAGGACTACGAGTTCACCGCGTCGAATGAACACGCCGCCAAGCTCCAGGTCAGAAGTGGCTTGCCGGCGAAGCGTGTGAACGATGTTTGCGTAGCGTAATAATTCCGCAACCGCCCGATAGATGAGGTGAGGTTCCGCACGCAACCGAGCGTATTGAGTTGGATGGCTCAGTAACGCCAGCCATGCATTCGACAAAAAAGAGGGTAGGGTTTGCGAAGTTCCCAGGAACACTGATTTGTTCAGTGCTCTATCTTCTTTAAGAAGCTTTTCGAACTTCGCTTTCGCAAGCCGCCGCCGAATCCCGATCGAGACAGACGCGCTCGAGTACTGCAACATTTGCAATATCGTCCGAAAGGCCAACTTGCATACGGGCACCCCGCCGCGTCGAAAACTGTCGTTCAGTTCTGTAAGGCCCTTCACGACACTCGATCTCAGTGCAGAGTTGCGGCATTCCGTGTCACCACCCGGCAGGTCGCGCGCGATATGGGCTAGCGACTGGCGATACGCAACATCCGTGCCGGTAACTAGAGTCGTGATCGCCAGACACCACGGCCGGATAAACTCACGGACAAGATCGATGGAACGATCCGCGGGTAGAAGGTCGATCATGTTATCGGCCATGACCTTAATCTGGCTCCGCAAATCCAGCGGCCGTAAGTGCGACAAGGAGGCTTGAATTTCCGCGCGTCGTTGCAACGGCAGGTTCTCATCCGGATTGTCGGATTCGCCTTTACGTTGCGGCGCTATCGGAGACAGTTGCGGTTCACGAAGCGCGGTTAGCACATCAGCGTATTGGGTCAATACCCAAGCATTTAGCGCGGAATCGAAATATGCACATCCGGCGGCAGATGTTGACATGCAGTTTGATCGCACTGGCTGGCTCCCGCACTCGTGTTGATAACGACGGGCGCTTCAGTCATTATGTGCCAACTGTGGGGACACAATAAGATATGAGCCTCGATGACCGTACCAGCTCCGATTCACCCCTCGTAGGCCTTCGGCGCCGTGGGCAATTTCTTTTCGGACTATTGCTCTCGGCTAGTGCGGCGGGGTTTGTTCTTGTCGCGAGCGGTTGTGTGCTGGTCACCTACCATTACGCAATGTCCTTTGCGGAACGGCTGAGGTCGGCGCTTGGTTTTCCCACGCCGGTTCACGGGCCTGACTGGTTCTTACTCATCGCACTCAGTTCGGGTCCATTGATCGGGCTGATCCTGGTTTTAATTTTTCTGCGGTGGTACCACCAGCTATGGCTGCGACGCGTGGCGATGGTTTGGCCAAATGCGGCTGACAGGCGCCGGCTGTCACGTTGGCGGAGCCTGGCGGAGTCAAAACGTCAGGAACGCTTGGACTACCTTACGTCACTGTTACAATCCCCCGCCTGGTCAGATCGAAATTGCCCGAAGTCTCAGGACGACTATGAAGGGCGAGCGGAGTGGCTGCTTCAGGAATTAGAAAAGGATATAGCAGAGCGCGCGCTGGCCACCGGTCTGACGGTTGGTATCAGCTCAAACCGGTACATCGATCTTTTCACCATCTTTGCGGCAGCACTAGAACTCCAACTTCATGTTTTCTCGCGGCTAGGAAAACGCCCGTCGACCTACGCCTGGCGCTTATTGATCCAGCGCTGCGGAGCCAGCCTCTTTATTAATACTTATCTGAACCGTCAGGATGGCATAGCCCTGAATCTGATGATCAAGAAGGCCGGCATGGGGCTCAAAGCCACGGGCGATCTGATGGAAACCGCATCGCAACATCTGTCGGAAAGTGATTTCGATTTAGACGAAGCCTTAAACCTGCAACACAGTGGCATTCTGGGCATGGCAACCAAAAGTCTCGAACTGGGCGCGACCATGGCTCTCACGGTCGGACAGGTTGGCCTTCACGTTCTCGGAACACTGATTGAGTCCGTGGGCGATGAGTTGACACAGGGAGCTATGGCAGCGGGCATCCTCTACTATCACGGGATGGCTCTGGCCGCCGATACCTTAGCGGTGAATGCCGCGCATCGCGCCAGTCCGGCAATGAATCGTAACTTTCGAGAGGGCGTGTGGAAAATGGGTGAAATCGCCGGGTCCATTCTGCGGGATCTGGTTCGCCAGCGGCGCACAGCGTTCCGCGACCGCCGTACTCGGATCATTCGCTCACTTCCAAAAAGTGCTTACGCTCGTATTCAAGCTTTATTCGGTCGAGAGACTGTGACTTCACCGCCAACGAACTAACCGGTTGAGGATGGTTGAATCTGGTCTTAGTCCGCCACTTCGACTTCGCCGCCTCGATGGTATGGGGTCTGGATGAACGCGAAGTATGGGTAATAAGGCACAACCGTTTCAGGGAAGGTTGCGAACTGCACTCCCTGTTCCCTAAGCTCATGGATCTTCCGCACCACCTTTTCGACCGTTCCATCGCGGCTATAGAGCACGGGACTTATTTGAACAGCGGCAGCTTTGACGACTTTCATTGCCGACCTCCTTCACTTTTAGATTGTTACGTGTAATACCGACTAATATCTATTACTGTTCATTACCTAGTTGACCGCCCCGGTGATTCGTTTAGCAGTGATAGGTTTTTTCACGTCGGTGTAAGTCCACCGGATGGGCCGAGCGCGTTGGGCATGAGCACGAATGTATTTCATGAGCTTGCGGCGAAGGTCAGAAACGGGCTGGTCATGTAGCGGTCCAACCGATGCGGTCGCAACTTGGCCTGCACCAGAATCCGCTGCACCGTCGACTTGCTGACGCCTAACTTCTCCGACAGTTTGCGGCACGACCAGTGGGTGCTGCCAGCAGAGGGCTTCTGTTGTGCTCGCCGAATCACCCGCGCCTGCATCCCCGGCGTTGCCC
>JAFAUR010000660.1 GCA_019243205.1 Acidobacteriaceae bacterium
GCGAGAAGCACGCAACTCCGGCGTCGCATACCGGATCAGCAAAATGCCGATGTCAGCGGTGCTGCGTACACGAACCATCTCCGAGCCGCGCGGGTTTATGAAGATGTTGATCGCGGCAGATTCAGATGAAATAGTTGGTTTCACGGCTTTTGGAGCGGAGGCAAGTGAACTCCTCGCCGCTGTTCAGACCGCGATGCTCGGCAAACTGCCGTACACGGTTTTCCGCAACGGTGTTTACACACACCCGACCATGTCAGAGGGGCTTGTTTTTCTGACGGCAACCGATCCAACTCCGGCCGAAGCCACGGATCGATCCTTGCCGGGCATCGCTCCTTAATCGAGGAGATCGGGTTGCCGTTTCACGATCCATTGATAAAGAGGCTGAAACTGGAACCAGCCGGACTCGTGAGAGCCCATCACCTCGCGTGCGTGAAGAGCGGTTTCGTGTGGAATCTTGATCGGTGATCCGACCGTTTCGGCCGTGAGCTGGGATTGACAGCTGCGGTCCATTGTGATGAACCACCACGCGGCTTCGTCGACGGTGCGGCCAACGGTCAGCAGGCCGTGGTTCTGCAGGATGGCAGCTTTACCGTCGCCGAGTGCGGCGGCGATCCGATCCGCTTCGTCGATTCCGGAAACCAATCCTCCGTACGATCCGAAAAGCGCATGGTCCTCATAGAACGCGCAAGCGTCCTGCGTGATGGGATCGAGAAGGCGCCCGAGCGTGGACCACGTTTTGCCGTATAACGAGTGAGCGTGGGCCGCACCGACGACGTCCGGCCGGGCGGCGTGTACGCGGGAGTGGATGGCAAACGCGGCTCGATTCACGAGGCGGTTGCCTGACACCACGTCCCCATGTTCATTAACGAGAATCAGGTCCGACACCCGGATGTGAGCAAAGTGCATTCCGAACGGATTCACCCAGAAATGATCAGACATCTCGGGATCGCGGGCGGTGATATGGCCGGCGACTCCTTCGTCGAATCCGTAATGTGCAAACAGACGAAAGGCGGCAGCCAGGCGCTCCTTGCGATGCTGACGCTCTTCCCCCGGCGTAGCGAAGGCGGGCGCCGCCGGCATCGTGATGTTTTGCTGGACGATAGTAGTGGCCATGACTGGTAGTTGAGTTTATACCTTGCTGGCGGAGTCCGGTTTTCGGTTTCGGAAACTAAATTGATATTCTTCCGCAATGCGCATCTCAACCCGCCGCGCCCTGCCATCAGCATGGCGCGCTGCCATTTTCGTTCCAGTCATGGCTCTCACGGCGAACATGGCTGCCGCGTCGGTCGTATGGGATTGGAACTACTCCGCGTCAGGAATCAATGCAAGCGGAACATTCATCACCGTTGATAGTCCTAATGCAGACGGTGGTTACTTGATCACCGCGATTACCGGCAGCCGCAATGGAGAGGCGATTACGGGATTGCAGCCGACCGGGACGCCCATACCCGGTAACGAGCCGTACACGGTGGATAATCTAATTTTTCCGGGTCCGGGTCCGCAGCTAACCAGCCATGGCTTCGGGTTCTCTACGTCAGGCGGCAATTTTTCAAACCCGTTTTATGCCGACTTCCTTCCGGAGCCTGGGTATCTCGAATTCTTCTCCATGCCTGCAGCTCCGGGCGACGGACATACGGAGCTTTCTGTTCAGTTTTCCGCTGCGCAGGTGGCTGTACCGGAACCGGCGCCGTTGGGAACGATTGCCGTCGTGCTTGCTTTAGGCACTGTTCTAGCGATTGCTTTTACGAAAACACAACGTCGGAACGGTCGATCTGGTAACCCTCTTCGTTAGCGATCCGGATAGCTACGTCCCGTAGAGCGTCCTGCGTGGCATCTTTCGCCTCGCGCGCGTGACGGCGAATCACCTCCTCGCCGACCTGGATGCGGATAAGCCATTGTTTTCCGGATTCGTCTCGCGAAATTTCGACGCGGTCTGCCTTCATCTCAACAGGATGGCAGATTATCAGCGTGGGTCGATAGGATATCGGCTTTCGAAAAGGCGTCGCTTGCTGAGCGAATGCAGCCGAGTTCGTTGCGAGCACGGTCGTTCAGATTCACGCCGCTCGATGGCTACAAGCACTTCCAGCCACTCCGCGGGTGGGCAGGGAAGTGATGCCTCGGGTAATCAACGTAACAGTGTACGACCGGCATCGCTCGTAAAACGCTCTAATGCTCAAGCTTCAACTTGACCCCGACAGCTTGCGTGCGTGAACCATAGATTAAGGAACGACACATGAGCATGTATAGAGTCGCCTTGCTTTTTTCCTCCGCTTGTCTCGGAGTTATGGCAGCGCCGTCGGCCGGGCCGGCGGTCTTCGACGTCACGAAGTTTGGGGCGGTGGGTGACGGAACCACGCTGAACAGCTCCGCTATTAACAAAGCCATTGATGCCGCCAACGGGGCCGGCGGTGGAAGAGTCTACTTTCCAGCAGGAACCTGGCTTTCGGGTTCCATTCATCTGAAGAGCAACGTCACCCTCTATCTGGAGCAGGGGGCCACGATCCTGGCGAGTTCTGATCCGCAGGCGTATGACCCCGCCGAGCCGAACCAGTGGGACAAGTTCCAGGACTTCGGTCACAGCCATTTCCGTAACAGCCTGATATGGGGCGAAGGCCTCGAAAACATCGCCATCCTCGGTACAGGCCGGATCTATGGCAAAGGCCTCACTCGCTCCGAACGCCAGCCGAATCTTGGAAACAAGGCGATCAGCCTCAAACTGTGCCGGAACGTTACGCTCAAGGATTTCTCGATCCTGCAGGGTGGATGGTTCGGTATTCTCGCCACGGGTGTGGATAACATGACCATCGACAACGTCAAAATCGATACCAACCGCGACGGTATGGATATCGATTCTTGCCGCAATGTCCACATTTCCAATTGCAGCGTGAACTCGCCCTATGACGACGGCATCTGCCTGAAGGCGGATTATGCGCTGGGGTTTTTCCGCGATGACGAAAACATCACCATTACGAATTGCTCAGTCAGCGGCTATGACACCGGAACGTTCCTGGATGGCAGTTATCAGCGCAAACTCTTTGACAAGCCGAACAGTCCCGGGCCAACCGGGCGAATCAAGTTCGGTACGGAATCGAGCGGTGGGTTTAAGAACATAACGATTTCGAACAGCACGTTCGATGATTGCCGGGGTCTTGCTCTGGAAACGGTTGATGGCGGGCATCTGGAAGACGTGACTATCTCTAATGTGACGATGCGCGATATAGCGAACTCGCCGATCTTCCTGCGCCTCGGTGCAAGATTGCGCTCTCCGGAAGGGACTCCGGTCGGCTACTTGCGCCGTGTGAACATCAGCAATTTCATCGTCTACAATGCCGATCCACGCTACGGTTCTATCATCAGTGGCATTCCGGGTCACGATATTGACGATCTCAAGCTGAACAACATCCGCATTTACTACAAAGGCGGGGGCACGAAAGAAGATGCAGCGCTCCAGCCTGCCGAGGACGAGAAAGGCTATCCCGAGCCGCGCATGTTCGGTCAGATTCCGGCGTACGGTTTCTTCATCCGCCACGTGAAGGGACTCGAGATGAACGGTATCGAGGTCAGTTATATGAAGGACGATTTTCGTCCCGCGTTCTTATTGCAGGATGTTTCGGAAGCCGAGTTCGACCGGGTGAAGGGTGAACACGCGGCGGGCGTTCCCACCTTGATTCTCAAAAATGTGCAGGGCTTCCGTGTGCGGAACTCGCCGTTTACGCCGGATACTCAGTTGCAGACGGTCACAGCCCAGCAATTCTAGGAGGGCATGTCAGGCCGGTTCAGAATTCGTACTCTTTTCCGCACTCGCCGATTTCGAGATCGGGTAGCCGCAGGTCCAGCAACTCGCGAATTACCTGGTCACGATACCGGACCTTGATGTGAACCGCGATGACCTTGACGCCTGCCGGCATCTTGGAAACCTCACGGCAAAACAGCTCAGGGGTCAGATGCAGGGCTGCTTGCGCTAAGCCGCTCACGGAATTAGGAAAGCAGGCTTCGAGGAACACGGCACGCAAATCAGGAGTGTCATAAGCGACTTCCCACACGCGTTTTGTCGGACCGGAATCACCGGCAAGAATAACCGAGCTTCGGCCATCACTGATTACGTAAGCGTTGGTTGGAACCAGGTGATTGACTCGAACCGGAGTGACCCATAGACCCGCGACTTTCACCGGCACTTCATCCCGCAGAGGGCAGAGTTCGAGAAAGGGCGGCATGGAACGAGACAAGGCGATGAAGTCAGGCCACATTACGTCATTGAAAATGTGACGCTGCACGCTGTCCAGCGTCTCGGGGTTGCCATAAATTCGCGGACAGTCCGGTGTGGGCGTCCAAACGTTCTCGATAAAAATCGGCAGACTCGCCGTATGATCCGAATGGGAATGCGTGAGGAAGACATGCCGGACAGCCGCCTGCTCGCGTGGCGTCCCGTGAAATCCCAGAGATCCGGCATCCACTGCGACCGCATCGTTGATGAGGTAAGTGCTGACAAATTGACGGTCTGCTGGATCCTGCGTGGAGGAGGCTAGAAGTTGCACCTTCATCCGGATACCTCAACTGGCTAAAGCTGCCCGTGCAGAAGCCAAGTCTCGATCTCGCCTCTGCCCTTCACCTGGACCACCCCGCGGCTCTGGAGGTCGAAGCCGTCCTTCAATCTTTCGTACACGCTTCGTGTCACCTGAATCTCGCCTGGTACGCCGGTGGATTCCATACGGCTGGCGAGGTTTACCGTGTCACCCCAAAGATCGTAGATAAACCTTTTTGTGCCGATAACGCCTGCGACGACAGGTCCCGCATTCAAACCGATCCGAAGTGCCAGCGGCAGGCCTTGTTTTCTCCCGTATTCCAGGGTTGCGTCTCGCATGCGAAGCGCCATCCGGGCCATCGCCTCAGCGTGGTCGGGACGGGGCTTCGGCAAACCACAAACTGCCATGTAGCAATCCCCGATTGTCTTGATCTTTTCGACTCCGAGTTCGCCGGCGATGTCATCAAAACGGCTGAATAAGCCATTCAACATCTCGACTACCTCCGCGGCAGGTATCCTGCTCGAGAATGCGGTAAAACCTACGAGATCTCCGAAGAGAACCGTGACTTCGGCAATGGAATCAGCAATTTCCTGTTCGCCGCTCTTCAATCGAGTTGCGATCTCTCCGGGCAAAATGTTCAGCAGTAATGCTTCGTTTTCGCGATTCTTTTCTTCAATCAGCTCGGTCTTTTCGCGGATGCTTGCCGTCATGGTGTTGAACGTATCCGAGAGCTGCCCCAGTTCGTCCCTCCACTTCCATTCGACTTTTGTCGTTAAATCTCCTGCTCCGACCCTTTGTGTCGCGCTGATCAAAGCGTTGATCGGCGCAGGATCTGATGGGTTGTGAGCCATGCTGCTGACAGGGTCAGCACAAAGAGCGCCGCGCCCCACCAACTGAACAGCCGCTTCATTTCGCCAACCGGCTGCAGAGCTTCTTCCAAACTCATGCGCGAAGCGATCGCCCAGTGGAGCCCCTCGATATGCAGAGGCATGTAGGAAGTGAGGTTCAGCCGATTTCCAAGTATGGATGATTCGATGATCGTTCCTTCCTGGCCATTGAGGGCTGCGGTCGTGGATGGAAGCTTGGCTTGGATCTGAAGGATGGTGGTCTTGTAAAGACGGATCTTGTTGATCTT
>JAFAUR010000780.1 GCA_019243205.1 Acidobacteriaceae bacterium
CGGCGCGGGTGAGGCCAAGCCGCACCTGGACCGGCTCGGCGGCGTCACGTGGGAAAAAACCAAGTCGCGAGTCAAAGCCAAAATGCGCGACATGGCGGACGAGTTGCTCAAGCTGTATGCTCATCGCCGCCTTGCAAAGGGCTTTGCCTTTTCTGCTGATAGCAATTGGCAACGAGAGTTCGAAGACGCTTTCGAATACGCGGCGACAAAAGACCAGCTGGATGCCGTTAAGCAGATCAAGGCCGACATGGAAACCGAGCAGCCGATGGATCGCCTCCTGTGCGGCGATGTCGGATTCGGAAAGACAGAAGTCGCGATGCGCGCTGCGTTCAAGGCACTTGGTGATGGGAAGCAAGTGGCCGTGCTTGCGCCGACAACGGTTCTGTCGTTCCAGCACTACGAAACGTTCAAGCGCCGCTTTGCCTCCTTCCCGGTGCGCATCGAACTGGCTAGTCGCTTCCGCACTCCTAAAGAAATCAAGACGGTGCTGGAGGACCTCGAGTCAGGCAAGGTGGACGTTCTCATTGGCACTCACCGGCTGTTGTCGAAGGACGTGCACTTCAACGATCTTGGTCTCATGATCGTTGACGAGGAGCAGCGGTTCGGAGTGCGTCACAAGGAGCGGCTGAAGCAACTGCGTCACAACGTCGATGTACTGACGATGTCGGCCACGCCTATTCCGAGGACCCTCCATATGTCCCTGCTCGGACTGAGAGACATGTCGGTTATTGAGACTCCACCGAAGGACCGCCTCGCCGTCAATACCGTAGTTGCACATTTCGACCTGAACCTGATCAAAACCGCCATTGAGCAGGAGTTAGCGCGGCAGGGCCAGGTTTACTTTGTTCACAATCGGGTGGACACGATCTTCATGCGTGCGGCTGCGATTCAAGAGTTATTGCCGCAGTGCCGTATTGGCGTCGGCCATGGCCAAATGGGCGAAGCGGAGCTCGAAAAGGTACTTCTGGGCTTCATGAGGCACGAGTATGACGTATTTGTCTGCACGACCATCGTTGAGAATGGTCTGGATATTCCTCTCGCAAACACGATCATCATCGAAAATTCTGAGCGCTATGGATTGAGCGAGCTATACCAGCTTCGGGGTCGGGTCGGGCGTTCCAACCGTCGCGCCTATGCGTACCTGCTCGTCCCCGCCGATACGCAACTGAGTGAAGTCGCGCGAAAACGGCTGGCGGCATTAAAGGAGTTCAGCGACCTCGGAGCGGGATTCAAGATTGCCGCGCTAGATCTGGAGCTTCGCGGCGCAGGCAACCTGCTCGGCGGCGAACAGCACGGGCACATTGAGGCTGTCGGTTATGACACCTACGTTCGCCTGCTCGAAGAAACCGTTAAGGAACTGCGCGGAGAAGAAGTGCCGCTCGAAGTACACGCGTCGATGAACCTCGGCCTCGACATCCGTATTCCGCCGTCTTACATCGCCGACGAGGCGCAGCGCCTACGCTCCTATAAAAAGATTGCAAATACCGCGAGCAACGAGGATGCGACTCGACTCGCCGATGAGCTGGCTGACCGTTACGGTCCGGTACCGGAAGAAGTCCGTAATCTCATCAAGTTTTCGCTCCTCAAAAGCACAGCCGAGAAGCTTGGGGTTGAGTCTGTAGACCGCCGGCAGGGTTCCGTAAACGTCAAGTTCCACGCGCAGTCGAAAATCGACCCAATGAAACTGATGATCCTGGTTAGAAACACCGAAGGCGCGCAGTTCACACCGGCAGGAGTTCTCAAACTACCGCTGAATGGGAATCGTGAGGCATCCCATCTGCTTGACAGTCTGCGCGAAACGCTCTCTGAACTCGGTCACGGTTCGGAAGAGGCGAAACCCTCTCCGGAACTGGCCGGATCGAGGCCCAAATAGAACTGTGCTGGTAACAACTTATACGCGATAATGTAGGCAAGCTCATCGTATGAAGTTTCAGTTTCTTGCCATCTTTGCCTTGGCTGGATTATCGCTGGCCGCGGATAACGCAACGGTGGTCGATCAGATCGTTGCGAAAGTGAACGGCGACATCGTCAGTCAGGACGAGTTGGACCGGATGAAAAAGGAGCTTGGCCAGGAACTGAAGGCCCAAGGCGCGCAAGGGATGCGTGTTGAGCAGGAAGTGGCGGCACGCGAGAAGGACGTTTTGCGTGACCGCATTGACCAGCTGCTGCTCGTGCAGAAAGGCAAAGAGCTGAACATCAATGTCGATTCCGAAGTGACCAAATATCGGGCGACACTGCAGCGGCAGGCCGGAATCGCCGACGAGGAGAAGTTCCATGAGTACATCCGCCAGCAGTCGGGGATGAGTTACGAAGACTTCATGGCCGAAGCCAAGAACCAGATGTTAACGCGCGAGGTAATCGGCAGTGAGGTCGGTCGCCACATCAATATCACCGACAAGGAAGTCGAGGATTATTACAACGCTCACAAGCAGGATTTCATCCGGGACGAGAAGGTGTACCTGAGCGAAATCCTTATCTCGACCGAAGGCAAGGATGCGGCCGGAATAGTAGCCGCACAGAAGAAGGCGGAGCAGATTGCGTCTGAAGCCAAGAAAGGCCAACGATTCTCGGACCTTGCTCGCGACAACTCGGATGCCACCACAGCCAAAGATGGGGGCGCCCTTGGCGGCTACAAGAAGGGCGATCTTGCGAAGAACATCGAAGATGTAGTCTGGAATCTGCCCAAAGGCGCTGTAACGGATCCGATCAAAATCGCCACCGGGTTTGAAATTTTCAAGGTGGAAGACCATACGAAAGCAGGTCTCGAGCCGCTCGCCGACGCCAAGCCCGAGATCGAAAATGAGCTGTACGGGCCGAAGATGCAGCCTAAGGTGCGTGAATACCTGACGGAGCTTCGCAAGCAGGCGTTCCTGCAGATCAAACCAGGCTATGTCGATACCGGCGCCGCCCCGGGCATGAACACGGCCTGGCAGGACCCGGCACAGCTTAAACCTGAAATGGTGAGCAAGACCGATTTGGAACAAAAGACCCGTCACAAACGGCTGTTATGGGTTGTACCGATTCCGGGTACCGAACAGACCGTCACCGGCAAGAGCAGTTCACGCTAGTCCTCTCGAATGAAATCACCGACCATTGGCACTCTTGTGCCGAATTCCGTGGTTACTGGTCAATTCCTGGTTATCTCTAAGGAGATTCGGCAGAAAAAGACCGGTGAACCATACCTATCGCTTCATCTCTCCGACCGAACGGGTGAGATGGAAGCCAAGATGTGGGACAACGTTTCCGAGGTGATGAACACGTTCGAACGGGACGATTTCATCAAGGTGAAAGGGATCGTTCAGATATTCCAGAATCGCGCGCAATTTACGGTTCACAAACTTCGCCGCCTGGAGGAACACGAAATTGATTTCGCCGACTTCTTCCCTTGCTCGGAGCGGGACGTCGATGAAATGTTTAGAGAGTTGCTCGCGATTGTTGGGCGGGTCGAAAACCTATATTTGCGCGCATTGCTCGACGCTGTCCTTTCAGACTCCGACATAGTCACCAAATTCAAACTTGCTCCGGCGGCGAAAAACATCCATCACGCCTGTCGCGGCGGACTGCTCGAACACGTGCTCTCTCTTTGCACACTGAGCCGCCTCGTTGCGGGACATTACAAAAACGTCGATGTGGACCTGCTAATCACCGCCGCCGTTCTGCATGATATAGGCAAAATCGAAGAGCTCACCTATGCCCGCAGTTTTGGCTACAGTTCGGAAGGTCAACTGCTCGGCCACATCGTGATTGGGTTACGCACTGTCAGCAGCAAGTTCGATGCGGTGCCTGGGTTTCCGCCGAAACTGCGGACCCTGGTCGAACACATGATCATCAGTCACCATGGGGAACTCGAATTCGGGTCACCGAAAGTGCCGGTCTTCCCGGAAGCGCTGCTTTTTCATCATCTCGATAATCTCGACTCGAAGATGGCGGCGATGCATCAAGCGCTCAAGAGAGACACGCTTGTTGATGGCGAATTTACGGGATGGATATCGTCGCTCGAACGGGTATTGCTCAAAAAGGACCGCTATCTGAAACCTGCATTGGCAGAAGAAGCCGCAACTCAGACGCCAGAACCCGAACCGATACCCGAACCTGGGCCGCTGCCGCAACCCCTCATCCAGGCCGAACAGTCTAACGGAACGCTCGGTTTTGAACCGACCGCTGGCCCCGGCCCCGAGCCACGGCCTGCGGCCGATCATTCTGCCGAAGCTGGAGAAGCGGGCAAGAATCCCCAGGTTCCGCTGACGCTTTTCGGCGAAAAGTTGCAGGCTGTCTTACAGTCTCGCAAGTAGACCCGAATGTTAAGATTGTGAGTTGTCAGGCTCCGGGCTTCGTGCAATGGGCGGTCGTAAACCCCGCCAGGTCCGGAAGGAAGCAACGGTAGCGATTTAGCTCGTGTGCCGCGGATCACCCGGGGTCTGGCAATTGCCTCCTGAACGTTCATTCCGGCGTTTTTCCCTTTCGGTGAGTGAGTGTCATGTATCAAGTCATTGCCAGGAAGTACCGTCCACAAACCTTCAGCGAACTCATCGGCCAGGAACACGTTCAAAAAACGCTGACGAATGCGATTGAGAGCAACCGGCTCGCACACGGCTACATTTTCGCCGGTCAGCGAGGCACTGGAAAAACAACGGTTGCCCGCATTCTCGCCCGCTGCCTGAACTGCATTCACGGGCCCACCGCCACACCTTGCGGAGTTTGCTCGAGCTGTACGGAAATCAGCGCCGGAAATGCGGTAGACGTGATCGAAATCGACGCCGCATCCAATCGCGGAATTAACGAAATGCGCGAAATCCGCGAAAATGTCCGCTATCGGCCGGCGCGCGATCGCTACAAGGTCTTCATCATCGATGAAGCGCACCAGATCACAAAGGAAGCGTTCAATGCCCTGCTTAAGACGCTAGAAGAACCGCCCGAATGGGTGATCTTCATCCTCTGCACCACCGAAGCGTATGAGATTCCGAATACGATTGCCTCACGCTGCCAGCAGTTCACGTTTCGTTCCGTTGATTTTCAGGAACTCGTGAACCGGATGAAGCATATCGCCGAGCAGGAAGGGATTGAAGCCAGCGACGAAGTGCTGTCGGTCATCGCGCAGGCCGGTGAGGGAAGCGTAAGGGACTCGCTGTCGGCGCTCGATCAGGCAATTGCCTGTTGTGGGAAAACGCTGTGCGTCGACGACATCCGTTCGCTGCTCGGCCTATTCGGCAC
The DNA here is from genome assembly GCA_019243205.1 of Acidobacteriaceae bacterium. Lineage (GTDB taxonomy): Bacteria > Acidobacteriota > Terriglobia > Bryobacterales > Bryobacteraceae > Bog-105. The sequence goes on from JAFAUR010000780.1 coordinate 5,212, forward strand.
TGCTTCGTTGCGTTCCGTCGCCGAAGCGGTTCACAACTCAGATGGCGGGCGCGTGCTCGAGATCGTGGATGAACTGGAACGCACCGGCCAAAGTCTGCAGCACTTCAGCCGGGAATTGTCCCGATACTGGCGCAACCTCCTGGTCGTGCGTATCTCCGGTAAGCCGACACGCTTGATTGCGGCGACGGATCAGGAGCAGACGGAACTGCTCGGTGTCGCGAATCTCTTCAGCGAAGAGGATCTGACTCGGTTTCTGAATCTCTCGCTCGATCTCTATAACAATCTTCAGGTATCGCTACAACCTCGGCTCCACCTCGAACTTGGACTTCTGAAGATGGTCCATGCCTCGAAAATACAATCGATCGAGGAAGCCCTCGCCGGGCTCGGCTCCTCACCGGCCTCTGTTCCACCCACTCCGATTCGGGCGCCTTCTGCGCCCTCGCCAATCGCATCGACTCCACCTCAACCGGAGCCTCTCCGCACCGCCACCGCTGGACCTTCGACCGCTAAGCCGCCGGCATTTCAAGCGCCAAGGCCAACGGCTACTGCGCCCGAACCGCCGGCAACAGCAGCTAATGCCTCGACCGGAGATCTTCGCCAGGATCTTCACAATGCGCTCTGTAATGCCGGCATGCAGTTCACCGCCGATGCGGTGCAGCATTCAGAAGTAAAGCTGGAAGGAAACAATCTCCTCCTCCGCGCGCCCAAGAACATGATCTTGAGCTTGAAAGATCCCGCATTGCAGAAAGTTGCGTCGCAACTCGTGGGAAGAACCGTAGCCGTAAAGATTGAAGCCGGCGAAGGCCTGTCGCCCGCGATTCAATCACAGGCGAGTTCTGCTAGTCCGGGTGAATCGGAGGTTCGCCAGCGGGCATTGTCACACCCGGGTGTGAAGCGCTTCCAGGAAGTATTTCCAGGAGCTCAGGTCCGGACCGTGCGAAATTTGAATGAGTAATGGAAGGGAGTAACGACAACCCATGAAGATGCCGGGCAATATGCAGAACATGATGAAGCAGGCACAGCAAATGCAGCAGAAAATGCAGGAGCAGGTCGCTGCCATTCGCGTTGAAGCTTCGGCCGGCGGGGGTATGATCACGGTCAAGATGGACGGGCACAAGAACGTCCTTGGCGTCAAAATCGATCCTGAGGTCGCCGGCGATGTCGAGATGCTGCAGGACATGGTGATGGCGGCCTTTAACGAAGCAGCGAAGAAGGTCGACGACGAGGCGCAGGCCAAGATGGGCGGCATGCTGAGCGGTCTCGGATTGCCTCCCGGCATGTTATAGCCTCAAATGGCAGAGTTTGCAGAACCTCTGGCACGGCTGATCCAGGAATGTAAACGCCTGCCTGGAATTGGACAGAAATCTGCCCAGCGCATTGCTTTCCACCTGCTGCGCACACCACGCGAAGATGCACAGAAACTGGCGGAAGCGATTCTGGACATAAAAGATAAGCTCGGCATCTGCGCACAATGCAACAACATCAGTGACGGAGAGCTTTGTCTTTATTGCCGGGATCCTCATCGTGAGCACGCCCAGATTTGCGTCGTAGAAGAACCCCACAACATCCTTCCTATCGAAACCACGCATAGCTTTCGCGGCTTGTATCATGTGCTCCATGGAGCACTTTCTCCGTTGCGCGGAATTGGCCCTGAACAACTGCGAATCAAGGGATTGGTAGATCGTCTGCATTCAAGTGAAATCCAGGAAATCATCCTGGCAACGAACCCTACCGTGGAAGGCGAGGCTACGGCGGTTTACCTGTCCCGCCTGCTGAAGCCTCTCGGTCCGCGCGTCACGCGCATCGCAATGGGCATCCCAGTTGGCAGCGATTTGGAGTTTGCTGACGAGGTGACAATGTCGCGTTCGCTCGAGAACCGGCGGGAGATGTAGAACACATCATGAATCCGGATTTGGAAGATTTCCTGGAAGACGCCTTCGCGTCAGTTAAACCGACGTCACCGGCGATCGGTCGAGTCGTGGTCGAACCGGAGTACGAGAATCAGTTGCCGCGGCCCGGCGACGCCAATCAACTCCGGGACGAGCTCGCGAGATTAATCAAAGAGCAATCGCCCGATCCCGCCGGCCTTTCATCGCATGAAGGAGTCGAAATCAGCATTCCGGATGCTTATCCGCTTCTTTCAAAAGTTGTGCGGCGAATCATCTTGCACGCCGACAAAGCCGAAGGTCCGTGGGTAGAAGTCGAACCGCCGGGCAACTGGATCTGACTTGCAGCGGTTATTTCTGTACGGAACGTTAAACTGAAGTTGGTGCTCGTCACGATTTCCACCCAGCCTGAGCGGCCGAAATGGCTGCGGGCTCCCGCGCCGGTCGGCAAGAATTATCGTGAGCTAAAGGAACTCGTGACTCGCCTTCAGCTTCACACCGTCTGCGAAAGCGCGGCCTGTCCGAACCTCGGCGAATGCTGGAACCGCCGCACTGCCACATTCATGATTCTCGGGAATGTTTGTACACGCCGCTGCGGCTTCTGCGCGGTGCAGAAAGGGGCGCCCCTTCCCGTAGATATGGACGAGCCGCGACGCGTGGCCGAAGCTTGCGCCACGCTTGGACTTCGGTATGCCGTCGTCACAAGTGTAAATCGCGACGATCGCAAAGATGGCGGGGCCGAGCTTTTTGCCCTGACTATAAAGGCAATTCGTGAACGGATCCCGGGATGTAGGGTAGAGGTCCTAGTGCCTGATTTTCAGGGATCTCATGCCGCCATGGATATCGTCATGAACGCGCATCCTGATGTCCTGAACCACAACACGGAAACAGTGCCGAGGCTGTATCGACAGGTTCGCCTGGGCGCGCGTTACGACCGATCGCTTGACATGCTGCGTTACGCCAAGCAGGTTCGCCCACATATCCCCGCGAAGTCCGGTCTGATGCTCGGTCTCGGCGAAACGGATGAAGAAGTGTTGAAGGTAATGCGCGATTTACGCGATCACCACGTGGATATCCTTACTCTCGGCCAATATCTTCGGCCTTCTCCAAAGCATCTGCCGGTGCTGCGGTATATCCCCCAGCAGGAATTTGACACCTACCGAAACGCCGGCCTTGAGATGGGCTTCGCGCATGTAGAAGCGGGACCTCTGGTCCGCAGTTCCTATCATGCCGACTCGTCTCATGACGCTGCTGCTCATCTCAGCTTGCAGTAAGGCATCGATTCGGACGGCTATTGGGATGGAGTGCCGTTACCGATACCGACCAATTCAACTTCGAAGATCAACACAGCGCCACCCGGGATGACCGGCGGACGCCCCCGGTCGCCGTACGCGAGACTCGACGGGCAAACCAGTTGTGCTTTGCCACCCACTTTCATCTTCTGCACACCTTCGGTCCAACAGGGAATCACGCCATTCAAGGGAAATTGCGCCGGCTTGCCAGATTTGTAAGAGCTGTCGAATTCCGCTCCGTCCACCAAAGTGCCCCGATATTGGACTGTAACGGTATCTGTTGCCTTGGGCGATGCTCCTGCACCGGGCGCAAGCTCCTTGTACACCAGACCGGAGGTTGTCTTCTCCGCCCCGGGCTGAGCTGCCGCTTTGTCGAGATAGGCTTGCGATTGGGCCTTTTCACGTTCGGCAAGCCGTTCACTTCTCGCCTGCGCCAGAGCTTGAATCTTCGGTCCCCATTCGTTGATGTCGACCTCCGGTTTTTTCGCAGCGGCATCGCTGAGTGCGCGCTGCAGAAACTCCAACTCGGACGGACTCAGGTCGAATTGTCCAAGTGAGCGATACACGGAAAGGCCTAACGCATAGATTGTCTTTTGCTCGTCTGTCATGGGCTTTGGCGCTGGCGCAACTGCCGCAGCAGGCTTTGCAGCCGGCTTTGCTGCCTGTGCGGGTGCGGTTTTCTTAGTGACTGTTTGACTCTGCGACAACGGCAGGTAGGTCATCAAAGCGACGGGCAGAATCGCGGAAACTCGAAGCATTCACCTCAGCCTAGCATCGGGTTGTCTTCCATCCGAATCCGAGGTTACTTGGTCCGGCCCTGCCCCCAATATGAGATTTGTCTGAACCGACAACCACCACCAATAAGGCCACGCCGAGTATCGGGTTTTTGCTTAGCCGCGTTCTGAAACCGGCCATAGGCATTCCCAGCAAGCGGGCCATTTAGCTGGATGAAAACGCGTTCGATCTCTGTCCTGCTCCTCTGTGCTCTTGCTCTGAGCCTCGGCGGTTACCGAAAGCGTTTGGCATACAGCCACGAGGGCGGAATCTCGCGGGATGTTCTAACGCCGGCTCACACTGCTTCCCTGCTCTCTCGCGCGCTGCACCCGAGTTATCCATACTCGGTTATCCCGGGCGGTGTTTATTCACCGGCTGAGCTGAGGTTCGCCGTCGGCAGCGAGAGAGTAGTGCGTGAACACTATGCCGGATTCAATCTAAGCGCTGTCCGACTTGTAACGCTCAATCAGGATCGCCTTCAATTTGTGTCGTATCGACGTGGAGATCATGTTTTCTGGACAAGCAAAAAGCTCTGGATCCGTAAAGGTGAAGTCCTCTTAACGGATGGGACCAACTACGCAAGAACCCGGTGCGGAAACCGGCTTTGTGTCAATCTGCAGGGTCATGTTGACCCCCATGAGCCTTCGGCAGCTCTGCTCTCCCTGCCCGAGCCGAAGCCTGAAACACTTTCTATCGGTCCTCTGAAATTCACGCCCGGGCCGTCCCTCGGGGAACTGGCCCAGGAAGCCGACACATTACCCCTGGTGCCGTCGCGCCTCAAACCAGTGACTTCAGGGACGAACAGCGATTGGGCATTGAACGGAGTCGGACCTGCTGCCTATAATCCGCCAATCGGTTTTTTTCCAGGCGTGTCGCGCATTTCCGGAGGCAGCAACGGTTCGAGTAGTTCGCAGTCGAGCGGACCTTCAGGCGGGGCGCCGGGCGGCGCCTCTCTGCCGCCCCCCATTGTTCCGATTCCTCCCGCTCTCTCCGGCGTTCCAGAACCGAAAGGCTTACCTGTCATTGTCGGGATCTTCTCCGTCTCGCTAATCGGCCTCGCACGGGTCCTCCGCAGGCG
>JAFAUR010000897.1 GCA_019243205.1 Acidobacteriaceae bacterium
CGTAAATCGGCTTCAACTCCCGATTAAGGAGCACTCATCACTCATGTTCGAAATCCTCGCGCGGCGGCGCTGGCCGCTCAGCATCCAGAAACCGATTCTCGATTCGGTCATAAGAACCGCAGCAGTCGGTCTCGTTCTCAGCAGTACGTTACAGGTGGCCGCTGCGGATCCTATCTTCACTCCGGGCAATTTAATTCTCTCCCGAAGCGTTTATACCGGCGACGCCTCAACGGTGACGATCGGTCAGAAACTTCCACCGGCCTGTCCATCTACGGCAAGCTGCGGGAACGGGTTAGCAACCGATAATGGAGCCTACCCGGCCATCGGCAGCACCAACAATGTCTGGAATAACGACCTGGTCGATGGAAGCTTTGGCATCACATCACCCATTTTTCTCGATCAGATCACGACCGGTGGAACGTTGATCAGCACGTTTCCGGTCGACCCGAACGTCATCGTGACCAGCTTCAGTTCGAAATCCGAGCTGGCCTTGAATCTGTCTGGCGACGGTTCAGCAGTCACTTTCATGGGCTATATCACGACGCCGAACAATATCGATGTCTCAAATTCCAATACACCCGGTGTTTATGACCCGACCAATCCTGTCGGTATCAGCGTGTACCGGGCGGTCGCACAGCTAGACGGCTCAGGCGATCTCTCGGTGACAAATACCAATGCTTACAGCGGCAATAACGGTCGCGCTGCGGCGGTCGCAAACGGTTTTTACTACACGGTGGGAAACTCTAACAACGGAAGTGGCACTCCGGCAAACGTGGTGGCTGCCGGCGGAGTACAGCTCGTCACGCCGGGACAGCCCGCTGGAAATCCCGTCCAGATTGGAAACTTCTCCATCAGTCAGGTGATCAATCCCGACACTGGGCTTCCTTATCCGCCGGACAAAGCCGGAAAGGACAACAATTTTCGTGGGCTGACGATTTTCAATAACACTCTGTACGTTTCAAAGGGCAGCGGCAGCAACGGAATCAACACGGTTTACCAGGTAGGCTCGAGCGGCGTTCTTCCAACGCCCTCCGATGCAGCCGGCACGCCTATCACCATCCTGCCCGGCTTCCCCGTGATTCTGGCCAAAAACGCTGCTGCGACCAATCCGTTCGGACTCTGGTTTGCCAATGCAAACACGTTGTATGTCGCAGACGAGGGTGACGGCACGACAGCCAATGCGGGTATCAGCAAGGCGGCCGGGCTCCAAAAGTGGACTCTGGTGAACGGCACCTGGCATTTGAACTACGTTCTGCAGAATGGGCTCAATCTCGGCAAGCCCTACAGCGTTGCGAACTATCCGGCTTCGCTGAATCCGGCAACCGACGGTCTGAGGAACATCACGGGCCGAGTCAACGCTGATGGAACCGTTACCATCTGGGGTGTTACTTCCACGGTCAGTAGCAATGGAGATCAAGGCGCCGATCCAAACAAATTGGTCAGTATTACTGACGTACTGGCGAACACGGATCCTGGCGTAGCGGCAGGTGAGACCTTCAACGAGATTCGCGCCGCAAGTTACGGCGAAGTATTGCGCGGCGTCTGCTTCACACCTGGAACAACGTTTTCATCGGCTCCGGCCATACCTGTTACGGCGAGCGGGTTGACTTACAGCCGGAGAACCGGGACCTACAACGGAACTCTTACAATAACGAATAACTCGGCGAGCGCTCTGAATGGTCCGATCGCAGTCAGTATCACCCAGCTCACCCCAGGCGTTACCGTTCTTGGCGGTTCTACAATTACCGTTCTTCCGGGTGGCGGTTCTTTGGCTCCTGGCCAAAGCGCGTCCGCGACGATTTCCCTCGTGAACCCGGCTAATGTCCTCATCCAATTCACCCCAATCGTGGAGCCCTAAATGAACAAAACCTGCCTACTTGTACTCATGTTCCTAACCGCTTCGAGTGGCGCCTTAAACGCGGCGTCCACTCTCACCGTGACAGTGAATACAAGCTTGATCGATGGTACGGACGGATCACTCGATTTTCAGTTCAACCCTGGTCCGCTCGTCACTCAGCCGGCAACAGTCCAGATCCTCGGCTTTTCAGGCGGCTCGTACGGCGGCTCCAATCAACTGAATGGGGCTGTGACCGGCGGTCCGCTGCCCTCACCCGTCACAATCAACAACACCGACGCCCTGAACGAATACTTTCAGGCGTTCAACTTCGGGCCCTCTTTGAGGTTCACACTTTCATTCAACGGTCCTGCAATCGACGCGCCTGATGGGAAATCCACATCGGGGAGCGTTTTCTCGTTTTCGATGTTTTCCGATCGAGCTGGCACGGTCCCTGTTCTCACTTCCGACCCCAACGGAGTTGCCGCGACCGTTGCCGTTGGTCTGGATGGATCATTGACGGCGGCAACACTTTCTCCCGCGGTTTCTGTCACCCCGGAACCCACCTCGGTTGCATTGTGCGCGGCGGCAATGGGCCTTCTCGCTCTGCTAACCTCCCTCCGCCGCAGATTGAATTAGTAACGTGTCGCCGAACTGAGGGCCACCAACTGCGGGAAAATTCCGGGAGGTGGTCCTTGTGGGTGAATCAAAGAAACTATGTCCGAAATGTCAACGAATGATGCACGAAGGGTACATAGCTGGTCCAGAGGGCAGTCTTGCCCGGTGGCATGGAGGATTGCCGCCGAAGTCTTTCCTGAAGATGCTCAAAACGTCCGGCCCTGGATTCATAGTTCTTTCGTATCGATGTGATGAATGCGGGTACTTGGAA
>JAFAUR010000928.1 GCA_019243205.1 Acidobacteriaceae bacterium
ACGCTGCGCGGCGCTAAAGGAAACCACTGCATAGATTCCAACCGCAGCCAGCATCAGGGCAAGGCCTGCGAAAGCCGCCAACAAAATGCCAATGACACGCGGCGTCGAAACAGATTCCGAAGCCAGGTCCGCCAATGGCATCAGAAACGAGACAGCCTGATTCTTGTCGAGTGCCCAGACCTGATTTTCCACATCTTTTGCCAACTTCATCGGGTCTCGTTGCGTGCGAATCGCCACGCACAACACCGGAAACGGAAACTGCGCAAAGGGAACATAAATCTCCGGCGTCAAATCCGATGTCATCCCCAGATGACGCACGTCTCCAACAATTCCCACGATTTGCAACGGGGTATTGAACGCGGCATCAACCGTTTGCCCGATCGCATCGCCACGCGGGAACAGTCGTTTCGCCAGAGCTTCGCTCAGCACGGCGACGGGGGTTGATCCGCCTTTGTCATGCTGGTCGAATATCCGGCCCGCCAAAACCCGTATCTGCATCGTACGGAAATAGTCCGGCGTAATGGAGCTCCACATCGAGACCGCCGGACTTGCCAATGTCTTGCCGCTACGAACAACCGGGCGTGATCCGCGCCATCCGCTTAACGGCAGAAACGTCACCGTGGCCGCCGATCGCACACCGGGCAGAGTCTGCAGCTTGGTCAGCAACTCATCCGAGAAAGGAAGTAGTTTCGCTGGGTTCGAATCTTTAAAATAGGTGTCCGCGGGCAACACCAGGCGCATGGTCAACACGTGATCCGGATTAAGCCCCAGGTTTCCGCTCATCAAGTGAACGAAGCTTTTCAGCATGAGCCCGGCCGCGACTAGCAGCACCACCGAAACGGCCACTTCCACGGCAGTCAGAACCCCGCGTATTCTTCGACTTGAAACTGTAGCGCCCATGTTTCGGGACGATTCTTTTAAAGCCTCGTTGCTGCTGGATCGCATCAGGTCCAACGCGGGCAGCAGTCCAAACAGCAGTCCTGTGGAGAAACACATTATCAGCGCAAAGCCGAGAACAACGCCGTCGATGGGGACTCTCTCGATGTGTGGAATGCTTACGTTCGCGATGTTTTCGGGAAACAGAGCCAGCAGACTCTTTACAGATGCCAACGTCAGCGCAACTCCGCACACCGCACCCGCAGAGGCAAGCAGAATGCTTTCCGTTAGAAACTGACGCAGCAAACGTCCCCACGGCGCACCGATCGCTTTCCGAATTGCGACCTCGCCGCGTCGCCCCATGCCACGGACCAGCAGCAGATTGGCCACGTTCGCGCAAGCAATCAAGAGCACGAAGCTCACCGCGCACATCAGCACCAACAAGGGCGACCGGATATCGCCGCTAATTATCTGCCGCAAGCTGATCAGATTCGCTGCCCCCACGTCCTTGTTGGTCGCCGGATATTCACGCGCCAATTGTTGCGCAATTGCATTCATATCCGCCGCCGCCCGCTGCCGCGTCATCCCAGGACCGAGCCGTGCGACAACTCGCAAGAAACGTTCGCCACGGTTTGCCGCGGCCGGCCGAATCACCAGCGGGGTCCACAGTTCCGTTGTGCCGGGATAAGTGACGCCCTCTGGCATGACGCCGATAACCACATACGGTACGCCATCCAGAATCGCGGTTTCGCCGACAACGTTTTGGTCGCCTCCGAAACGTCTCTGCCACAGCCGATAGCTGAGAATCGCGACTCGGTCGTTCCCAGGCTGCTCTTCCATCGGCAAAAACGTTCGCCCAAGCAAAGGAGTCACTCCCAACACATGAAAGAAGTTGGAGGAGAACGAATAAGCAATCAGAGGAACCGGCGTTCCTCGGCCAGTCAGCGTGTACATTTCGTCGGTCGATGCCGCCATTTCGCTGAAGACATGGTTCCGCGAGCGCCAGTCCCTGTAATCCGGATAAGAAACCAATTCCGTGTTAAACCCGCGCTGCCGGTTGTAGTTCCAGACTGTCATGATCTGACGCGCATCTCGATAGGGCAGGGGCTTGATAAGCACCGCATTCACCAAGCTGAAAATCGCCGTATTGGTGCCGGTCCCAAGCGCGAGAATGAGTACGATCAGCGAGGTTAGTCCAGGTTTCCTACGAAACGTTCTCACCGTGTACCGGGTATCGGCTATCAGAGTGTCAACCCATGCCCAGCGCCAAACGGCCCGTGTCTCTTCCATCACGTGGGTCAGGTTCCCCAGCGCACGCCGGGCCGCATACTGTGCCTCGTCCGCACTTACATTTCCGGCCTCACGCTGCTCATCCGCCTCTAGTTCCAGATGAGCGGTTAACTCACGCTCGATCTCGTTCTGACGATTGCGTCGGGACCACCACCTCATTTGGCTTCCTCAGCAGGCCACATCACACGCGAAATTGCATCCGTCAACCGCTTCCATTTCGACTCTTCTGCCAAGAGTTGTTTCCTCCCGAGTGCAGTGAGGCGGTAATACTTGAACTCACGCTTCAGGTCTTTGCCGGCCAGTTCCCAACGGGCTGAGATCCAGCCTTTTCGCTCTAGGCGATGCAACGCGGGATACAACGACCCGTGTTCAACCTGTAGAACGTCTTCCGTGGTTCGCTGGATGTGCTTTGCGATCTGATGTCCGTGCGCCTGATCGAACACAAGCGTTCGCAAAATCAACATGTCAAGAGTGCCTTGTAGAAGCTCGACGCGGTCTTTGGGGCATTTCGGCATGCCTACATAGACATTCTACCCACCTTTTCCTTTTTGGGTAGAGTGTCTTCCCACTGAGTTAGCACCGGCAGTCCCGATTACCCTTAGGAGCCTTTCCTTCTTTCTATGAGCACGGAAATATCAAGTTGACGCATGTCCCCATTTCGGACATGTGCTCTGTCAGGATTGCTCCTGGATCACGACAGATCCGGAAACTCAGAACTTTCGAAGATCACCTGACAGTCTCAACCCGATCGAACAGCGCCGTGCAACATCAAACGCGGCTATCACATTTTTTGCCTGAGCGCGGGCGACCCCCGAATTACACCCCGCGGGATTTCGGTTTTACTGCGACGCTAACCCAATCAGCAAGCCTAATCCGCATAGCCTTCTCTTTACCGCTGCCGTTCGAGCGCGATCGTGAGTTCCAAATAAGATGCAGGAGGTGTCGCGATGATATATCTTTTTCCCTGCAAACTCTGAACTAGGCCTGGCGCAGATCGCCCGTAACGCTCACGCTCTCGGAGACCCGCACCGACTCAACGACTGCCGTTCATATCTCATTTCCGCTTCGCCGACCAACTGCTTGGAGGGACCTCACATCGACCGACCGCGCGTTATAAGGACGAGTGCCGAGATTTCTGCTTTCCTAAACCCTTGCCGACGGCGGCGGAGCTTCCGCGCTAAACCGCCGCTTACTGTCTGTTTCGCTTCTTGACTCCAGTATCGGAATCCGGTATAACGGAAGCCGACAATGAAACAAGATCTGGACCGCTTCGTCCCTCTCTCGCCTGCGGCGCTCCACATCCTGTTGTCGCTGGCCGGTGAGGAGCGCCACGGGTACGGAATCATGCAGGAGATTGCTCGTCAATCAGAGGGTCGATACAAACTTGGCCCTGGCACGCTCTACGACAATCTGCAGAAGCTTATGAAAGAGCGGTTGGTTGAGGAGACGGAGAATACGGCGACCGGTGCCGAAGCCAGAAGGCGCTATTACAGATTGACCAAAGCAGGCAAGGGCGTCCTTTCTCTTGAAGTCGCCCGTCTGGAAACAGCCATTCGCGAAGCGAAATTACGGCTTGGCTTCCAGAGGAGTCCAGCGTGATTCGGGCAGCGTATCGGGGTCTGCTCTGGCTGCATCCGGCCGAATTTGAAGAGCGCTTTGCAGAAGAGATGCTGTGGCTTTTCGATCTGAAGCGGCCTCACGAAATGGGTGCCGCGCTTCTCCTTGATTGTTTTGTTTCTCTCTGCAAGCAGTGGCTCGCGTGTCCGCCAGTTCGCATTTTCGTCATCGGTCTCCTCGTAAATTACATGCTCGCGCTCTGTTCCGTAATCTGTGCGTGGATGTACCCTCCAAAGCCGTAAGCCCATGCTTGAACTTCATCGCGTGACCAAGCTCTATTCCGGTATTCCGGCCGTGGAAGATGTCACCTTCGTGGCTCGCGGGGGAGAAATTACCGGCTACCTGGGACCGAATGGTTCGGGTAAGTCCACGACACTCAAGATGATCACTGGCTTGATTGAGCCCACAAAGGGCGCAATTCTCTTTGATGGCCAGCGGATTCAACACGAGCCGCTGAGCTACAAACAGCGCTTTGGCTACGTGCCGGAAGAGCCGCACCTGTATTCGCACCTGAGCGGCCTGGAGTATCTGACTATGGTGGCGCAATTGCGCGACCTGCCGGCGCATGCGGTGCGCAAAAAGATTGATGGTCTCCTGCGCTTGTTTGCCTTGCATGGCGATCGTCATCTGGCGATTTCGTCTTACTCAAAGGGCATGCGGCAGAAGATCTTGCTTTCGGCGGCACTGCTCCACAATCCCGATTTGATTCTGCTCGACGAGCCTTTTTCCGGGCTAGACGTGAACTCCGCACTGGTGATGCGCAGCCTCATTCGAGAGTGTGCCCGGCGCGGGAAGGTGGTGCTCTTCAGCTCGCACGAATTGGAGACGGTGGAGCGCGTCTGCTCTCACGTTGTAATTCTCCACCGCGGCAAGATTGTGGCCGACGACTCGATTGAACGGCTTCGCACTCTGATGGCGCTTCCGACGCTCGAGGACATCTTCGCCCAGCTTGTGATTGAACAGGACACCGAAGAAGTTTCGCGCCAGATTGCAGATCTGATTCTTACCTAGGAAGAAATTTGTGAGCAAACGGCAGTTTGGCGTCCTCTATCGCGACTTCTTACGACGCATTGTAGACATCGAGGTGTTATCGATCCATGCGCGCGGCGACGCCGGCACACTGCTAGCGCAGTTCATCTCGCTCCTGATCTTTCTAAGCATTCTGTTCTCGGTACCAGCGATCTACTTCAGCGGAACGATGGCTGTTCCGGGCCAAGCCTTCCTGATTGCCGTTTGGACGCTTCAGCACTTTCTGATTGCAACCACCATGCTCCTGGTGGGGTTGTTCGCGGTGCTGAGCTGGAACTCGATCTTCCCGGACAAACGCGATGTGATGATCCTGTCGCCTTTGCCTGTGCGGACACGAACGCTGTTTCTGGCCAAGATCGCAGCGGCGAGCGCTGCGCTGGCACTGCTGTTGATTGCGCTGCACGCGCTGGCGGGAGTTGTTTGGCCGTTTGCGTTCAACCGGTACGTGCCGGCGCAAGTGCTAATGGATTTCGCATCACAGCCGGCAATGGCTCCGGTCTCGGCGTCCCACATGCAAGAGGTTTTGGACCGCGATTTGGAGCCGTTGCGGCGGAATGGGGCGTTTGCGCGCGGCGGAGTTTCAATTGGCGTGATTACAGGCGGCGAGCAGCGCTTGTTTGCCTATGGAGCGGCGCGGCCAAATTCGATTTATGAAATCGGATCGGTGACGAAAACGTTCACCGCTCTCGCGTTGGCGCAGATGGTAGAGCAAGGCGCGGTGAAGTTGGATGAGCCGGTGCGTGAATTGCTTCCGCCGGGCACCGTGGGGAAGCCGTTTGGCCCGGAGATTACGCTGCTTGACTTGGCAACGCATCACTCCGGCTTGCCGCGAATGCCGGCCGGCTTCCAGCTGGAAAACAAGGACGATCCGTTTGCCAATTTTCGCGCGGCGGATTTATACGACTACATGGCTCGGCGCGGAGTGAAAAGGCCGGCGCATGCCTCGTTCGAATACAGCAACCTGGGGCTTGGCTTGCTAGGGCAGGTACTAGCCGACCGCAAACACATGGGCTATGCGGATTTCATCAAGGCGGAAGTGACCGACCCACTGGGCCTGACGGACACCGTGGTCAATCTCTCGCCCGAGCAAAGGAAGCGACTCATTCAGGGCTACAACGGCCTAGGCGATGGACCCGATGGATTCAGGCGCGTATCGACGCGTGGATATGGCTATCCAGTTCCCCCGATGACATTCGGAGCCATTGCCGGTGCGGGAGCACTGCATGCGACGGCCGGCGACTTGCTTCGATTCCTGCAAGAGAATCTGCATCCAGGCAAGTACGGCGGGGCGCTCTCGGCGGCTTTGGCGGAATCGCACCGGTTGCGCGCAGAGATGACCGACTCGGCCGCAAACGCGGCATCCATTCCGCCCGGGACGCGCATTGCTCTCATCTGGTGGCAGACACCGGATGGGTGCTACCTGCATGGGGGCGCGATGACGGGGTATACGGCCGCTGCCATGTTTCACCCGAAAGGCGACTGGGCCGTGGCGGTGCTTTCAAACACGGGACCCGGCGGCCTGCTTGCGGCAGATGTGATAGCAGAGCATATACGGCAGCGGATAGAGGGATTGCCGGCGCTGTCCCTGAAGCCTGTCAAGATTCCTGCCAGCGGCGGGCGCGGCGGGTGGCTTCGCCTGTTTGTGACGTACTGGGTGACCATGATCGCCGCCGGCGCATTCATTTATTGCAGCGTTCTCGGCCTGCAGGGGCTGACGGCGGAGTTGCTCCCGCGGCAGCTGTTTTTGCGAGTCTCGTCGTTTCTGCAGATGGCGGTTTTCTGCGTGCTTGTCAGCGTTTATTTTCTTCAGCCTGCGATAGTCGCGCCAAACCTCTTTGATGTACACAGCACGGGGCCGCCGGGGTGGTCGCCTTCTTATTGGTTCCTCGGCCTCTTTCAGCAGTTGAACGGCTCCCCCGCGCTGGGGTCGTATGCCGCGCGCGCATGGTCGGGTCTGACAATTGCCATCGGCACGACCGCGTCCGCCTACGCGTTGTCTTACTTCCGATCGCTGCGAAAGATCGTGGCGCAGCCGGACATACTTCCCGGCCGGCATCGTCAACTTCGTTTACCGAGGCTTGGCAATGGAGTCGAAACGGCCGTCGTCCAATTCAGCATCCGCACGCTGCTGCGCAGCCGGCAGCATCGGGTTATTCTCGCTTTCTATCTAGGCATTGGATTTGGCGCGACCGTTTTCCTGTTGAAGAGCCCAGTTGCGAGAGAGATTTCGAGCTCGCCAGTGACGGATAGTTGGCATCAGGTCACGGTGCCCATGCTGGCTGCAAGCATGATTCTGACAAGCTTCTGGATCGTGGGCGTGCGGGCAGTATTTTCCTTGCCGCTTGATCTATCCGCAAACTGGATTTTTCAGGTATTGCCGCTGCAGGCCGGTTCAATCTGTGTAACGGCAATGCGGCGTTCACTATGGGCGCTGGCGCTTGTTCCCGCACTTGGGATCTCGTCTCTCGTTTTTCTTACTCTGTGGCCTTGGCAGCCGGCCATCGAACATCTCCTTTTGCTCGCATCGCTGGGGCTTGCCATTACGGAGCTTTGTCTGCAAGGCAAGCAGAAAATTCCGTTCACCTGTTCCTGGTTGCCTGGCAAATCGAACATACATATTGCCTTCTGGATCTGCATCATGCTGATCCTGGAAATCGTGCTCCAACTAGCGGAAATAGAGCGTCAGGCTTTGGGTAAGCCTCGTTGGTGTATCGCAATCACGCTCGCCTTAGCCGGGTGTGCCGGGTTGCTAGCGTGGCGAACATCCCATCGCGCGGACGCAAACATGGAGACGCTCCAATTCGAAGAGGCTCCATCATGGCAACTCACCACCTTGGATTTGCGGAGATAAGTACGATCGATCCACCCTGACGTTAGAGCCTTATCGGGAGTGAGTCAGCGATTATCAGCCGAGACACGGGGCAGAACTGGCCGCTGGCTCACTTTCGATAAGGACGTTTGACGGAACTCGATGACGGTTGCGAGGGATGCGGCCAACTATGGCAACGAACCGCTATGGGATTTCAATTGAATTCCGCCGTTTGGTCGGTCGGGGAGTCGTGGGGATTGCTGTAAAACGACGTGAAGCTCGGCACGGCGACCCTATTATCGCTCAAATACGCGATCGCCGATTGGGCCCGAGCAACTGATCCGCGAAATGCGGGATCACGCCTTCTCAGAGTAGCGGACCATCCGCTCGAAATATTGATAGAAGGACGGCAGCGCATTTCTCGTTACTAACTACCGTGGCGCTCAAGTGGGGAGCCAAAGTCGCAGGAGATTCTAGGCTCGCTTGCCTGGAGCGATTGAAAATCCAGAGCGGAACGCTGTATTAAGTGTGCTTATCATTCGCTTGATCGCCGGCTCCAACGGGTGTCCCGCCTTCGCAGCTGCTTCGACATGGGCCGGATGTACGTAAACCGTCACAGCGTCGCGCACAACTTCCGCAGCGGCCTCGATATCATCGATCTTGTACTCCTTCTTCCGCACGCCATCGGCGAGGATCATCGCGACCAGCTTCGTCATTCTGGCGGCATAATCGTGAATAAGGTCCGGACGCTCGTCAAGCACGCGTCGATAGAGCTTATACACCTCAGGATCTTTCGTAAAGCGTTCCAGCTTGCGCCTGTGCAGTGCCAGCACAAAGCTTTCCAGCCGTTGGTACGCAGACCCTTCCGAGTCGACGTAGGTGCGAGCGAGTTCTTCCTCGTCGAGCATGGCTGCGGCCACTAGCGCGTCGAAGACTTCCGCCTTGGAACGGAAGTAGCGATAAATGGTGGTATGAGACGTTCCGAGTGCGCGAGCAATATCGACCACGTTGGTCTTCGCTTCACCGAAACGTCGCACCTGATCGCGTGCAACATCAAGAATCTTCTCAGAATTCAGCGTTCCGTCAACCACAGCTCCACCAGTCGCCAGGCGTTCGCTCATTCCTTGCTTATTATACCGAACAAATTTCATACTTTGAATCCTGAACGAAGCGGTGCCATCTAATTAGCTGAGTGGAAAGGAGACGGCAATGAGCGAGATTGGCAACATGCACAAGGTGGCGTTCGTTACAGGCGG
>JAFAUR010001118.1 GCA_019243205.1 Acidobacteriaceae bacterium
CCATGTTCTCGTCGAAAGTAACATCTGGATCACCATACGAAGCATTCGCGACGAGAATTTCCTGGTCATGTCACAGGCCTCAGCCGTCATGGCTTACTGAATTGGGGGACTTGTGTCCGACGAAAAGGGCCACTCTCGAACAAATCATCGAAGCCAGGCGGCTTATCGAGGCTCTCTTAAAAGCCCGCGGAGTGCTCCCGAAAGAGGAATCGAAGCAGGCACATTGACGTGAACCGAGCGGAATCATCCAGTGTTCGCCGCCTCGACCTCTGTGCAAATCGCCACAATAGCGATTCGATTCCTGCCACCTCGCGGAGAGCATTCTTTCTGTTGCCGGTTTCCACTTCTCTTGTCCCTATGCAGCGGCACCTCGATTCCGTAAAGGGCGGACATGCACTCGCTCCTTTCACATCCACTTCGAGTGCTCGCGTCATTGCACGCAGGTCTGCCTTTCCTTTCCCTCCCGTTTGGGCTTGGCTTCAGGGTAATTCCCGCGCTCGGCGCCTGTACTCAGCAGTTCCGGCCGATGGGTTTCGGTCTCCATCCCAGATTGCCGGCTTCGCCTTTTTCAAACAGCCCAAAACAATCTGCTTCGGACCCTCCGAAAAACTACCCTCGCTTGGCTTGAGAGCGGCCACCTTCGCTCCGGGTCGCCCCAACCGATCGGGGCAGAAAAGGAAGACAAAAACATGCTTTGCAAAAATCGCATCACTCTCATCGGGTTTCTTGGCCAAGACGCCGAGACTCGCACGACGCCGAACGGGAATCAGTACGCCCGCTTTTCACTCGCGACCAGTGTCAGTTGGAAAGAAAACGGCAACGCCGAGTACAACACGCGGACCGAGTGGCATCGCGTGATCTGCTGGAACAAACTCGCAGACTGGGCTGGCAATCTGCATAAGGGTGCTTACGTGGAGGTCGAAGGCGAACTTCGGTATCGCGAATACACCCCCACTGAGTCCGATCGCAGCATCCGCGTGGCAGAAATCTATGCGAGCTCGATTCTTGCGTTGGATCGCTCCGCGGGACAGAGCGGCTCCCGTTCCGCGGAATCAGATCCGGCTGACGAACCAGCCGACTGACCGCCACCGCCGGGCATCGGAGCTGTGTATCGCTGCCCGGCTTTTTTGCGATTCACAAACCTGACGGCGTAGCTCTATCCTTGCGGACTACCGGTGGCAAGGGCCGTGTGTCTGAATCCGAAATCGCGGGTGTGTGTTGCGACCGCGCACCTCCGAGGGTCGGAGCGGTGATGAGGCGGTATCAACGATGCTGGCTCCACCCCTTAGCGAAACGCAAATAATCCCGATTGTGCAATCCGCTCCGAAAATGCCGCCTGCTCCAATGACAGATAGCTGCCACTCGCCTGTCGATGTGTGCGTCTGTAGTCGCGGGCGTGTTCTTCTGACCAGAAGAATACAGTTTGCTCTCAATAGTCATGGATGATGTTTGGCCCGCGAAAGTTGTCCCACTCTATCTCCGGCTCGAATAGCAACGCCGCGGCGCCTCTTGAAACGAGACGCCAGCGCAATTGCTCATCCACATGCATGGCCAAGGGCTGTGAGCAGTGATGGCATTCTGAATCGATACGAACCCGCAGCTTTTGATCTCGTAGGCGTCCTTGCACGAAGGACGTAGCAAATGCGTCTTCCGCTCAAGCACCCAAAATGGTTCGCCGCTGGAAAAGGTGAGCTTATGCCGAGTCACCGTAGTCGTGACGGGAAACGCCCAACTGACACATCCATCGGAGTTGCGCAACAGAAAGAATAATCTCTCCTCTAACTCCGACAGGAGCTCGGATACTTTTCGCCATCCCAGCCCCGTCCCAGTCGCGATCTCTTGCGGCGATAGCGGTCTGCGGTGCCGTGGCATGTCCCGAACTACGAAATTGCGCACTGCGTGGTGGTCCGGCGTCATGAACGCAAGCCGCGACGCCATTCTGGCGGGCATACGTCGTAGGGCGTCGAGAAAGGCTTCGTCCGACACGCGGCGGACCTCCCGGTCCTCACTGACGAGAAGCGTTCCGCTCATTGTGACGATTATGGCGGAAAACCCACACGATCGGATTGCCCCACGTCGATGTCCGTCCAAATTTATCCATAACCGTCCGTCAAGGCTTTGAATTATCACAGCTTTGATGGATTAGATTGGCAACGAGACCTGTCCAGCCGGTCTGATGCGAAGCGCCTATACCTCGGCCC
>JAFAUR010000161.1 GCA_019243205.1 Acidobacteriaceae bacterium
GATACTTTTTGGCGACGCCATTACGAACTTGCGACGCTGACCGAGCAAGCCTGCGAAGAGGTCATCGATCGGCAATTACAGAAGTGGCTTACTGAAATTGAGCTCACGGACGGACCCGCGGCAGCGGAAGATGATGCCGCAATATAACCAAATGCCGGTTTTTCGGCAGAGCCCGTTCAGATATCGTCCTGAGTTGGCGTGAGTGCGTCACGCTTCCGCGCCAGTCGCGTTCCGCTCCTCAATCACCGGCGGCGAGAGGTTTTTTCCGACACTCAGCTTCTGAGATCGGCAAAATGTGCTTGCATCAACCTTACAATCACGGCGAAAATCATTGCCGTCGAAACACCGAACATGAGTGCGCCATCTGCTGCTTCCAGCGGTCCTAGTAATTTCCACGACGGCGTCATTATGATGTCGCCATAACCCAGTGTCGTGTAGTTGACTGCTGAATGATAGAAAGCGATCCCAAACTGTTGAAATTCTCCGCAGATAAGAAACAATTCCGCCCATAAGGCGATCTCGATCAAGTGCGCTAAGAATGCGAAGGCTATTACCGACACCACGATCGTAAAATCGATCCGGAAGCCTGCACCAGCCCGGCCACTCCTTCTCTGATAGCGAAAGTAATTTACCGTCGCTCCCAAGGCCAGCGCATGAATGAAAATCGTACATAGGACGGCGATCGCACCGACCGCTATCGGCAGTAGGATCGCGACTTGATGAGATTGCGTCATGCTTATCGTTTCGCTACCCGCGTGACATAACGGTGCGAAACGGCCCTCGTTAGTCTTGCCCTGCTCGAGACCTGGGAGTATTGGCCGGGCGCTAATACGGACTGTAGTTTGACATAACAATTCTCACGGAAAAGGTTGTTTCTTCTCTCTCCCGAACTAAACGTGGCGGAAGTGGCCTGTTGCGCTTGTGCAACTGCGGTAGTCCGTACTTCCGTGATCTAGGGGCGAATCTCACCGATGGACTGTCTGCTAGAATCGGCGCAATGCTCGGAGCGCATGAACGAGCCCGACGGTGACCGGGACGGCCCCAACCCAGGCGACTTGGCGCATAAACCAAAGCTCGCACGGCGCATCGGCGTGTTCGACGCGACGATGCTGGTCATGGGCGGCATCATCGGCTCTGGCATCTTCGTCAATCCCTACGTCGTTGCGCGACAGGTTCACACGCCGGCGCTCATACTCGGTGCGTGGGTTGCCGGAGGACTGACTGCGCTTGCCGGCGCATTCATCTATGCGGAGCTCGCGGTGCTGCGCCCGCACCTCGGAGGCCAGTACGCTTATTTGCGCGATGCATATCATCCCCTGATCGCGTTCCTGTATGGCTGGGCGCTGCTTCTTGTAATGCAAACGGGCGGAATGGCAGCGGTGGCCGTCACCTTCGTGCGCTACGCAAAGCAATTGGTCAACTTCCGCATTCCTGAGGCCGCGGCCGCCGCAACCGTGCTCATGCTGCTGAGTTGCATCAACTGTCTCGGGGTTGTGCTGGGGAGTAAGCTGCAATCTCTGCTCATGATCGTTAAGATAGCTACGATTGCGGGGCTGATTGGAATTGGGTTTACTGCGACACCTGTAGTGCGTATCGACAGCTCGCCTGGGCTGAACAGGCGCAGTATGGTGGGGTTCGGAGCGGCGCTAATCCCGGTGTTGTTTGCGTACGGAGGCTGGCAAACCGCGAGCTTTATGAGTGGCGAAATGCGTGAGCCGCGGCGCGATCTGGCTCGGGCACTCGTCTTCGGCGTAGTCGGAGTCACGCTGGTTTATCTGGCCGTCAATCTCGTGTGTGTGCGAGGGCTGGGACCACAGGGACTTGCGGCAACGGATGCGCCAGTCTACACGCTGATTAGCGGGATCGTCGGGACGGCCGGCGCGCGCTTCATGTCATTTGCCATAGCGGTTTCTACCCTTGGGTTCCTAAGTCAAGGCATACTAACCGCGCCACGTGTCTACTTTGCGATGGCGAATGACGGCTTGTTCTTTCGCTCCATCGGACTCGTTACGCGAACAACGCACGCGCCGTATGCGGCCATTCTTCTTCAAGGTTTTCTCGCCTCCCTGATTGCAGTCGTTGGAGCATACGAGCAGATCCTGAGCTACGTCGTTTCCATCGACTTCATCTTTATTGGG
Source organism: Acidobacteriaceae bacterium (assembly GCA_019243205.1). Lineage (GTDB taxonomy): Bacteria > Acidobacteriota > Terriglobia > Bryobacterales > Bryobacteraceae > Bog-105. The sequence goes on from JAFAUR010000161.1 coordinate 2,139, forward strand.
TTAACCGGCCTTGCCTTGTACGTGTTTCGGCGCCGAGCCGGCCCCGGCGACGCGTTCCGGACGCCACTGCATCCATTTACTACATTCTTCTTTGTGATTGCGTGCTGGACGGTTGTGATTGCGAGCTTCTATCACTATCCGCGGAACTGCTTCACCGGTTTAACATTTCTCTTGGCCGGAGTTCCCGTCTACTTTTACTGGAGCAGGAGAAAACGCGTCTGATGCATAGACCGTTATCTTCGCCCTACATGCATTGGGTAAAGACGCAAGCGGCGGCGCGATACAGTCTCGTGATCAGTGGTCTTCGCGATTATCCGATTTCACTGCTGCATGTCAACTTCGACGAGCTCGCTTTAAGCGGCCCGGGCGCTTATGGGTACAGACCCTTAGTCGAGGCGCTCGCAGACAAATGCGGCGTGCACCCGGAAATGGTTGCGACTGCGCAGGGGACGTCGATGGCAAACTTCCTTGCCATGTCCGCACTGCTGGAGCCGGGCGATGAAGTTCTGGTCGAGCGCCCGGGTTATCCGCTCATCTGGGAGACCGCACAGTATCTCGGCGCGAACGTGAGGTTTTTCCCGCGTCATTTGGACATTGACATAGACGAATTGCGAAGTGCCGTGTCCGAACGGACGCGCCTGATCGCAATCACGAATCTTCATAATCCAACCTGCGCCTACTTGGATTCGGCGACTCTGGAGAAGATCGGCGAGATTGCCGCTTCAGTGAACGCACGTGTGCTGGTAGACGAGGTGTACCTCGACCTCCTGTTTGAGAACAAACCGCAAACGGCTGCGAAATTGGGACCGCGTTTTGTCGTGACGAACAGTTTGACAAAGGCATACGGCCTGAGCGGACTGCGGTGTGGCTGGATCGTCGCCGAGCCGGCGCTAATCCGCCGCATTTATGCCATGAACGACTTCATGAGCGTCAATAATGCATACCTGACGGATCAGATAAGCTGCATCGCGTTGCGGCAGGCTTCACGCATTTTGGCGGACAACCGGGAGCTGCTGGAAAGGAATCGCGCGATCGCAGCCGATCTTGGGTTCACGTTGCCGCATGCCGGCACAGTGGTTTTTGCGAAACTTGAGGTTCCCGTCGACCACTTCTGCAATTTCCTGCGACATGAATACGAGACCGTGATTGTACCGGGGCATTTTTTTGGGTCACCCGATCACGTGCGAATTGGTTTTGCGGGCGACACGGGCGTATTACGCGAAGGGCTTAGGCGAGTTCGCCAGGCTTTGATGGCCTATCGCATGTAGCAGCCGTATCAATGCCCGATCCCATTCTCGAAGTAATCAACATACACAAGTCATTCGGCGGCGTTCGTGCATTGAACGGCGTTTCCATCGGTCTGCTTCCGGGTGAAGTGCACGCCCTGGTCGGCGAGAATGGGGCCGGAAAATCAACCCTGATCAGAATACTCACTGGCGCGATTCAGGCGGATGCGGGAGAGGTTCATTTGCGCGGCCAGCCGTTCGAACAGATCACGCCGCGAAAGGCGCGGCAGCTCGGAATTACCGCCATTTATCAGGAGCCGGCGCTTTTCCCGGATCTGACCGTCGGGGAAAACATCTTTCTTTCCCAAGATCGTCCTGCAGTCTTGCAGAGAGTGGATTGGAACGCTTGCGAGCGGCATGCACGGCAACTGCTGGACCGAATAGGTGCTGACATAAATCCACGCACTCCCGCCGGCAGGCTAACCATGCCCCAACAGCAGCTTGTTGAAATTGCCAAAGCGCTGGGTGACAATGCCTCGGTCATTATCATGGATGAGCCGACCGCTTCCCTGGGAGATCGTGATGCCGAAAACCTCTTCCGCATCGTGTCTGAACTGCGCGCCGCTGGAACCACAATGGTTTATATCTCGCATCGCTTCGAGGAACTGTACCGGCTTGCGGATCGCGTAACCGTTCTGAGGGACGGTCAAGTGATCGAAACGCGTGCTATGGCGGAAACAACGAGTGCGGATTTGATCCGCCTCATGGTTGGGCGCGAGCTGGCTTCTACGTACCCTAAGCACGATGTCGAACTCGGGTCCGTCGCTCTCGATGTGAGAAACCTCACTTGCAAGCGATTCGGAGTTATGGATGTCAGCTTGGCTGTTCATCATGGGGAAATCGTGGGTCTGGCGGGACTGGTCGGGTCAGGACGGACGCAGTTTGCCGAAGCACTCTTCGGACTAGCTCCCATCGACAGCGGTGACGTCTACGTCGACGGACGATCAGTGCTGATCCATTCGCCAAACGATGCGGTGCGTGCGGGTTTGGCGTACTTGCCCGAAGACCGGCGGAGACATGGAGTCATTCTCGACATGTCGGTAGAAGCCAACACTACCTTGGCATGTCTGCGGCGTATCTCCAGGCGGGGTTTCATGCGCTTCCATGCTGAGCGAGAATCCGCCATGGAGTTCATAAAGCGGCTTCGGATCAAATCGCCATCACCTGAGACCGCAACGAAGAACCTGTCCGGCGGTAATCAGCAGAAGGTCGCCTTGGCTCGGTGGCTTATGACTGAGCCGAGAGTGCTCATTTTGGATGAGCCGACGCAAGGCATCGACGTTGCCGCAAAGGCCGAAATTTACGAGCTGATCGGAGAGCTGGCGCGGCGCGGCCTCGGGGTGCTCATGATCTCCTCCGACATGCCGGAGGTATTGGGATTGAGTGATCGCATCGCTGTTATGAGTAAAGGACGAATTTCCGGAGAGTTGAAGCGGGATGAGGCGAACCCTCATGCGGTGCTCGAACTAGCGCTCGGACACGCCGCCGACGGAAAACTGAAATGACGTTCAGGTTGGGCCGCGAATGGCCGAGTTGCATTGCCCTCGCGTCATTTTATGTTTTCCTCACATTTGCAGCTCCGGGCTTTTATCGCCTGGAGAACCTTCGCGACATCGCCCTCGCGAATATTCCCGTGCTGCTCGTCGCACTCGGGATGACGCTGGTCATCATCGTGGCCCAAATCGATATTTCTGTCGGTTCCCTTTTCGCCGTTACCAGCGTGGCGTGCGGAGTTCTCGCTAAGCACGGCGTGCCCAATTTATTGCTGCCGCTAGCTGGATTGGTAATTGGGTCTGCACTAGGGGCCGTAAACGGAGCGCTGGTCGCTTTTATAGGGATTCCGTCGATCGTTGTCACCCTCGCCACAATGTTTGCGTGGCGCGAAGCCCTTCGCTGGATAACAGGCGGAGCATGGATTGAGGGTTTACCGCCCACGTTTCAGTGGTTCGGATTGGCGCAGATATCGGGTGAGCGCCTGATCTTTCTATCCGCGCTGATCTTGTTCGCGGTGTTTTGGTGGGCGTCACGAAACATCTCCGGATTCCGCTTCATTTATGCGACGGGTTCGAACGCCGAGGCGTCCCGCCTGGCCGGTATCTCGCCAACCCAGGTGACGTTGTGGGTGTTCATCGTGCTCGGTGGATTGACCGGCATAGCGTCATTCCTGAACGCTGCCAGGTTTTCGGATATACCCGCGAACAGCGGAAACGGCCTGGAATTGACGGCCATCGCTGCCGTTGTAGTTGGAGGAACGCCGATCACCGGAGGACGGGGCAGTCTCGTAGGTACACTTAGCGGGGTTGCGTTGCTTAGCAGCATCGGGCCGGCGCTCATCTTTTTGGGTGCGAATCCGTTCTGGGACAAAGTGATTCAGGGCGCGGTCATTCTGATGACCGTTCTGCTCGACTCTGTTTTTGCTCGACGGGAGCGGCGTTGAATTTCGATCGGCGACACGAACAGGTTCTCGCAGCGTTTATCGTATGCGAGATCGCGGTTTTCAGCATAACCGGATATAACTTCTTTTCGGTCAGCAACTTTTTCGAATGCATCCGCCTCGCGGTTGAGCTCGGGTTCATTGCTTTGGCGATGACACCCGTGATCGTTACTGGAGGTATCGATCTTTCAGTCGGCTCGATGATGGGCTTGTGCGCGGTGACATTCGGGGCCCTAATCAAGGATGCACATGCCCCGCTCGGACTTGCGATTGCGTTGGTTCTCCTGGTGAGCGTAGTTGGCGGAGCACTCAACGGGCTTCTCGTTTCGCTGCTCGGCGTGTCGCCCCTGATTGTTACCCTCGCATCCTATTCGCTCTTCCGCGGCATCGCGGAAGTGGTGACTGGCGGAGCACGGAATTATTCGGATTTTCCAGCTGACTTCTTGTTCCTTGGGCAGGGATACGTCGCGGGCGTTGTGCCTGCACAAACTTTTCTGATACTGCTCGCAGGCGCCGGCTTTTGGCTGCTCTTGCACCGGACCGTGATCGGCAGGGGCTTGTACGCTATCGGGCACTCAGCCGAAGCGGCCCGCTATGCCGCTATTCCTGTTTCGCGGTGGTTGGCTCTGGTATATGTGCTGTCTGGCTTCAGCGCCGGAGTCGCCGGACTGGTGTATGTGGCGCATCTTGGGCAGGCGAAGTCAGACGCAGGAACCCAATACGAGTTGATCGCTATCACGGCGGTCGTACTCGGCGGAACTTCCATCTTCGGCGGGTCGGGCTCTATCCGGGGTACGCTGCTGGGACTGTCCGCGATTGTCATTTTGCAGAATGGGCTGAGGCTTTCGGCGTGGCCCACCGAGCTTGCCGGGATTTCAACCGGAGTTCTTCTACTGCTCACAGTTGCTTTCCAGAAGCTGGCCACCAGGATCGAGCAATCCCCGACCAAACGCGAATCTCGCTGGTTTAACAGACCGAAATGGGCTCTCATCTGGTCAACTTTGGCGGTCCTCATCGTTCTAATTCCCGTCGGCAAAGCACTGTTCGGCAGGAGCGAACAATCGGCCGGAAAGCGCCTCACGGTGGGAGTCATGCCAAAAGCAAAAGGCGATCCATATTTCATCAGTTGCCGTGCGGGTGCGGAACAGGCGGCCAGGGACCTGAATGTCAATCTGATTTGGGACGGCCCCACCGGGCTCGACGCCGCTAAACAGAATGAGATCGTCGAGGGCTGGATTACGCGACACGTTGATGCGATTTCGGTTGCAGTAGAGAATGCACCTGGCATCTCCACCGTGCTTCGAAAGGCACGGGCGCACGGCATCAAAACCGTTACCTGGGATGCCGACGCCGAGCCGGACTCCCGAGACTACTTCCTCAATCAAGCCACACCGCAGGCGATAGGCTATGCGCTCATCGACGAATCGGCAAGGGTCATGAAAGGGCAAGGCGAGTTTGCCGTAATAACAGGCGCGTTGAGCGCTGCGAATCAAAATCTCTGGATCTCTTATATGAAGCAGCGTGTCGCGGAGGCTCATCCGGGCTTGAAAATGGTAACCATACGGCCTAGCGACGATGATCGCGACAAGGCGTTTTCGGAAGCCCAAACTCTGCTGAAGGTTTATCCGAATCTAAAAGTCATAGTCGCCATCTCTGCCCCGGCCGTCCCGGGCGCTGCTGAGGCCGTGAAGCAATCGGGGCGCACGGATGTCCAGGTCATCGGTCTCTCACTGCCGAGTCTCTGCAAGCCTTACGTCCACGATGGTGTTATCGAAGCCGTCGTGCTTTGGAACACCAACAATCTCGGTTACCTCGCCGTGGCGGCACCCGCGGCACTGGTGCGTGGCACTCTGCGTCTAGGGCAGACAAGCTATCGCATGCCGCATCTCGGAACCTTGAAAATTGAGGGCTCCGACATTATCCTCGGCGCACCGGTGTTCTTTCGGCGTGGCAATATTGATCGGTTCCACTTCTGACGTTGCCCTTCAACATGCTTGAACCGTTTCCAATCCTAGCAACGCACCAAATTTTCTTAATTTACTAGAAATGTGCCCTACTCCGATCGCGCAGTGGTGCGCAGGACTGTTGCTATTCCACGCTTCGACGAACTTCCGGGCTCCAGTGGAAAAGCGATAGCGGCTATTGGTGTTGCCGATCTCGAGGATTGGCCCCGGAACGCATTCGCCTTCTGCAAAAAGAAGCTTCAGTTTGCCACCGCCCGATTCAGCAACGGAAAGAAGCGTCACGGGTCCGTTTCTTACGGACATTTCTACCGAAAGCCCGGAACTCACCTTGCCATGATAGACGCGCAAAGGTCTAACTCGCACCTTTCCTTCCGCGATGCGAACATGACCAGGTCCGTCATGACCCCACAGCACGACATCATCTTTGAAATCGATCGCGTAGAACTCGGAAAACGAGCCTCCCGCACCGAAAGCGTCCATGATCTTCATGGCTTGCACGTTCTTGATTTCGTACTCGCCGGCAATTGGAACACTGCGGCCAGTAAGCAGACTTGTGCCGAGGATGATGGAAGCAATTGCGGTCTCGTTGGCGCGATTGCCAGTACCCGAATAGAAATAGGCCATAGAGCCTAAATCGTGCTTCTTCACCAGCTGGTCAAGTGCGATCGAGGTGATGGCGCAGCGCTCGATCTCTTCGGGCGCGCAATCGGGTTGAATGTCGAAGACGTCGTAGAAGAGTTCGATTCGCGCTTTTAGCTCGGCCGGAGCTATAGACTCGCGAAGGGCTGCCAGTTCA
>JAFAUR010000255.1 GCA_019243205.1 Acidobacteriaceae bacterium
ACCGTGCCGCTTACGAGAGTCTGCAACTCGCCTGCCCAGGCACCCCTTACATCAGCATCCTGACCGATTTGGCTGACTACCCTCCGCATTTCTGGATGGAGAAACAGAACCAGTATTTTATTTGCGGAACCCCGAAAGCGGTGGAACAGGCAAGGATTATGGGGCACGCGGAAAGCAGGATTTTTCGCGTCAGCGGCATGATTCTCCGCCCGCAGTTCTACGACAGTTGGACCGGTGATCGGTCTCTGGAACGGAAACGCCTCGGGCTGGATCCGGAGCTGCCTACCGGAGTTGTTTTGTTCGGCGGCGAAGGGTCCAACACCATGTATTCCATCGCGAAGACGCTCGGCAACTCCGATAATAAGCTGCAGTTGATCATGCTCTGCGGTAAGAACCGGCGATTGAAGAAGCGCCTGGAGCGGCTGAACACGAGGAACAAGATTCTTATCGAAGGCTTCACTCGGGATGTCCCCTTCTTCATGCGCCTGGGAGACTTCTTCATCGGAAAGCCGGGACCCGGCAGCATTTCAGAAGCATTACAAACGGGTTTACCGGTGATTGTTGAGTCGAATCTCTGGACGCTGCCACAGGAGCGCTATAACGCCGAGTGGATCCAAAAGAATGGGCTTGGAATTGTCCTTCATGATTTCGGGAAAGTTGACAACGCCGTTGAGCAGCTGTTGACCGAGCCGGGATTCAGCCAAATGCGGCAGAGGATTCGATCGATAGAGAACCGTGCCGTGTTCGAGATTCCGCCGATTCTCGAACGTATTTTGGGTGTTAGCCTTGATCGACCGGGGAAGGAATTTCAGGCCACGCGTGTTTCGGATAACGGCGTCCCAATTCTCGGCGAAGCTGCGGATATAGATTCTTCCAAAAACTTTTCAGATCGGTTGTGACCTGTACCGGGCGCTGATTCGGGGCAAGTAATTTCACAACGAGCGGAACGGAACCGCCCGCGACGGTTGGCGTCGCCTGCAGACCAAAGAAGTCTTGAAGCCGCGAAGACACTGACGGCGGCTGGCCTTCGTGATACTCGATCCGGGCACGACGTCCGCTCGGTAGCCTGATAAACGCAGGAGCGATTTCCTCGATTGTGCGCATGTCGAGCAGGCTTTCGAGGGTCTTTACCAAACCACCATCGGTTGCCGCCTGTCTGAGTTCGGAGAAGCTTGAGAGACCAAAGGCGAGGTGACGGAGAGACTGTTCGAGCAGGTCCCCCGGAATCTCCAGTTTTGGTGAATATTCAGAGGCGAACCTCACTCGTCTCAGGAATCGCTCAATCTCCTCCCTGTCCGTAAACTTCTCTAGGCCCGCCTCGAGGGCCTGAGTGACCAGAATCGCTGAGGCAGCCGCGGCATCGGATGGTGCGCCGCGGGTCTCATCAATCGCAAGACTGTCGTATACAAGAGAGTTGACGCTTTCGACCCGTTCGGCCTCGCGATTCCAGCGTAGTTCTTCGCGGGCTTCGACGTGATCCGGGAAAAGATCGAGCAGCCAGTCCGGTTCGATTGGGACCGCAAGGCGAACCGTTGGGACGCCGCCCGCGATCCGATCGTCAACGTCGACGGCGATGAGAAAGTCCGAGTGCGTTGCGCTTTGACGGTCCAGCCGGGCGGAAGTTCCATTCGACAGCAATAACGAATCACCTCGTGTACGGGCCACTCGGTCTGGGAATGCGCGCAGGAATGCCTTTTCGAGAATGTCAGGAGGCGCTGGCCGTAATTTTTGTACGCGTATGGCGGAGCGCAGTTGCACTCTCAATCGGCGTGCGCTGTACGAAAGATCTGTAGCGAGAAGCGCATCGAGGTCGGAACTGAAGCCGCCCCGTGCTTCGAAGTTCACACGGACACGCGCTTCTGAAAGGACAGCTGCGGCAGTAAGACCATCGTCCGATTCGGATCGCAAAGCGAGACAGGCGAGTCGTGGATGTAGAGGCAAAGCCGCCATGCGCCGTCCGAGTTCTGTGATTCCGCCTGTTCGGCTTAAGGCATCGAGCCGCTCAAGGAGCTCCCTCGCTGCGTTCACAGAGGGTGCGGATGGTGAGTCTATCCACGAAAGCTCCTGAAAGCTCAGGCCACAAGCAATCAGCTGAAGCAGCATTTCCGAAGGATCCACGCGGAGGATTTCGGGCACATCACTTACGGGGCCGCGAACGAAGTCGCTTTCGGGATAGAGACGGATAGCAATGCCAGGACGCGTGCGCCCTGCTCTCCCCGCACGTTGGATGGCTGAGGATTGACTGATCTTCGTGAGGTCGAGCCGAGAGATTCCCGTCCAATGTGAATGGTTGACGATCCTGGCAAGACCCGAATCGACAACCGCTTCAACACCGTCGATCGTAATCGAACTCTCCGCAACATTGGTGGAACAGATGAGCTTGCGGTAGCTCGTTGGAGTGACCGCCGCGTCTTGCTCTTCCGGCGACAGGCTTCCGTGCAGCGGTAATAATTTGCAACCTGCGTGACGTGCAACCGGCTCGCAGGCACGAAGGGCACCGCGGATCTCAGCGGACCCGGGCAGAAACACCAATACGTGACCGCTCGTTTCCCTAATTGCGGTCTCGACAGCGCTGGCTACCTGTTCCTCGATTGGCGCTGACGAAGACGGTCTATAGCGAATTTCAACGGGAAAAACGCGGCCTTCGCTGCGGATCACCGGCACGCCGCCGAGTTTGGCTTCGAGGGCATCGCTTCCGAGCGTCGCCGACATCAGCAGAACATGCAGATCCGGCCGGGACTTTTGCCGTTCGCGGAGAAGTGCAAGCGCCAGGTCCGTTTCGACATGGCGTTCATGGAATTCGTCGAGGACTACTGCCGTGCGCTGAGGCAGAATCTGTCCGGAGAGCAGACGGTTCGTGAGGACCCCTTCGGTGAGATACCAGAGTTTCGTGGGATTGCCGCCCACTCGATCGAAGCGAACCTGGTAGCCGACAGTAGCCCCCGGACCCTCGCCTAGCTCGTTGGCAACTCGTTGAGCAGCAAGCCGCGCCGCGAGGCGTCGAGGTTCGAGCACGAGCACGTTTGAGAACCCGCCTTTCAGAAGTGCCGGGGGCACCCTGGTTGTTTTCCCGGCTCCGGGCGCGGCTTCGAGTAGGCTGATCATGTTACGCTCGGTACATCGAACAATCTCGGGCAGTAATGTGTCTATTGGGAGCTGCAACCATCCCATTTTTGCTCGACGTCCCACCGGAATCTGAGGAATCTCAAACGTGTGCGGGATAGCGGGATTCACCCACTGCGGCCGGCCCGCTGCGAGCAATGTTCTCGTTCGCGCTCTTGACGGCATACGCCACCGAGGTCCCAATCAGACAGGCGTTTTCGAATCTGCGGATATCTCGATGGGTGCCGTCCGCCTCAAGGTGATCGATCTCGAGGGCGGGGACCAGCCGATGCAAACGGCGGACCGGCAAACGGCTGTCGTTTTTAACGGCGAAATCTATAACCATGCCGAATTGCGCCGTGAACTCGAAGGCGTTGGCCATCGCTTCGAATCACATTGCGATACGGAAGTTGCTCTTCGTGCTTTCGTCGAGTGGGACACCGATTGCTTTCGCCGTTTCCGCGGCATGTTTGCAGCAGCGTATTGGCAATCCGGACCCCGTCGGCTGGTGCTGGTGCGAGACCGGCTCGGAATCAAGCCGCTCTATTATTTCTTGCGCGGCGAAAATCTGCACTTCGGTTCAGAGTTGAAAGCCATCTTCGAGCACCCGGATGTTCCGCGCCGTATTTCGCAGACAGGGCTCGGGTATTTTCTTCGACTGAATTATGTTCCGACTCCTTACACTCTGGCGGAAGGTATCGAGAAGATCTGGCCGGGCGAGTGGCTGGAGTTCAAGCGCGGGAGTATTCGTCGGGGGCGCTATTGGGTGAACCGGTTCGAGCCGCACGAACAGAGCGTCGAGCACGCTTGCGACGAACTTGACACATTGCTCAGCGATTCGATTGCGGAGCACATGGTGGCCGATGTTCCAGTCGGAATCTGGGCCAGCGGCGGCCTCGATTCTTCCACCATCCTGCATTACGCCGCGCAGGCGTCCTCGCGCAAACTCGAAACATTCTCTATTTCCTTCGCTGGCCGAAGCTTTGATGAGAGCGAGTACTTCCGCCTCATGGCAGAGCGTTACAACACCCGGCATCACGAGTTCGATCTGAGCCGTGATCTGAATCTGGTCGACGCGATACATGAGCTGTCGTACTACTCCGATGAGCCGAGCGCCGATGCCGGAGCTTTGCCGGTCTGGTTTCTATCGCGCATGACCGCACACCATGTGACCGTTGCGCTGAGCGGCGAAGGCGCAGACGAAATTTTCGGAGGCTATCATACCTAC
>JAFAUR010000451.1 GCA_019243205.1 Acidobacteriaceae bacterium
CCGCATCGCCCGCGACCGCGCGCATCTGTTCATCTTCGTCACCGACCGTGCCGTGCCGGCCACCAACAACGGCTCCGAGCGCGCGCTGCGCCCCAGCGTAATCTTCCGTAAAGTGACTAACGGCTTTCGCTCCGAATGGGGCGCCCAGACCTACGCCGCATTCCGCTCCGTCGTCAGCACCGCCAAGGCCAACTGCCGCCCCATCCTGGACGACCTACGCAGCGTGCTCGCAGCCCCACCATCCAGTATCGGCCTCGAACAGCCGGGGTGAGCAATTACCTTAATTGTCGGTCTGTAAAGACAGTCCAGACAAAAGCAAAGAGCCGAAGCAGTCCCCCGCCCCGGCTCCATTTCCTTGACGGTCATCGCCGCTCCCGGCTGTACCGTAATCGAAAGCTAGAACTGAAAATTTCCTTGGTCAAATACTCAAATATTTAAAGAAAAACTTGTGTGCCAAAGGCGCACTCAACATCCGGCGATTGACGGCAACGACGATCCGGCGCAAGCAGAAAACAAAATCAACCGGGGAGGCGATCATGACCGACGATCCGAAAGACCGCGCGCTATCCGTTGCCGATCAACTCAGGGCGCGAGCGGCACGAGGGCCGATAACCGACGCGCAGCGCAAGTTGCTCGAACACTCGGCCAAAATTTTTGATGAACCGGTGAGGGCCAAAGACGCGGCTTTCATGCCGCGTGAGCTAGTGCAAGTGACGTTGCCGCACAAAAACCCCGGAGATGTTCCAGTATGGCGGCGGACAAACGGCAATTGCACAGTCGTGATGCAGCCCGGTTGGAACATCGAGAAGAACGAGAGCTTTGGTTATCCTTATGGCATTATCCCGCGCTTATTGCTCTTCTGGATTACAACTGAGGCTGTACAAAAAAAGAGTCGACGGCTTGAGCTTGGGAACAGTCTTGCCGGTTTCATTGCTGAACTCGGATTAGACCCGCAAAGAGGCGGCAAGCGTAGTGATGCGCGGCGGTTGCGTGATCAGATGGAATGGCTTTTTCGGGCACGTATGAGCTTTCAAGGTTCGTTCGAGCGTAGCGGACAATGTGGAGCGGCACGCCTCGACATGCAGGTTGCCGACAAAACAGAGCTATGGTGGAACCGAAGAGACCCTAATCAAACGGCGCTATGGGGAAGCTGGATCGAATTAGGTGAGCGGTTCTTTGCTGCGATCACTGCTTTTCCTGTTCCCGCCGACATGCGTGCGCTGCGGGCACTGAAACGATCACCCTTGGCGCTCGATCTCTACGCATGGCTTTCTTACGAAGCATGGAAGGCCCACAAGACCGGCAAGCTCCAGTTCGAAAATTGGGAACAGCTACATGCTCACCTAGGGGCCGAGTACAAACACCTGAATAACTTTCGCACCCACGCCAAGGCGGCATTGCGGAAGATTAAAACCGTCTATCCAGGCCTCAAGCTTGGCGACCGGCAGGGCGGCATTCAGGTTTTGCCGGAAAGCTGGCCGTCGATCAGGCCCCGCAACATCACCACCATCAACGGCACTTGCAAGGCCGTCTGAATCGACTCCGAAATATCCACACAGAACGCGGATAACCCTGTGCGCGCGGCCAATTGTCCACGCTGAAACGGTATCCCCCAAGATACGCTGAAACGGTATCCCCGGGGGGATGCTGAAACGGTATCCCCTCCCTGTAATAAAGTAGTTAAAACTTCCTGTAGTTGGTCAGCCCCTTCCTGTGGACATCATGAACAGACGACATGCGGAGCGCGCCTAAGGAGGCGCGCAAAACTTTTGTTTAGAAGGGGCTCTGCCCCTTTGCTTCGCTGACCCCGGAGGTATTTGAACAAGGAAATTTTCTGTCGCTGGCCGGTCAGCCATACCGCCGTAGACACGGCGTAGGAGGTCGCACAGGGCGCGGCTATGCAGTCAAGGGGCTATGCCCCTGCTCCGCTTCGCTGCGCCCCTACGGGTGACTGCGCCGCTTTCTGTGCACCTCCTGAAAGCGTCGGGACGAAGGGCGTCCCGACAATTACAACCCTTTGCCTCCGGCACGGGCCGAACAAAGGGCTTGGTTTAAGAGAATGCTAGGCGAATCAATCAAGAGATGATAGGCCATAATCTATTAACTTAACGGCAAGTCAGACGGCATGGCATACACCCTCGGAGAAGCGGCAAAAGCAACCGGTAAGTCGAAGGCTGCTATTTCACAAGCTATTGCAGCCAATAAGATTTCAGCGACAAAGGACGCGAACGGAAGGTATCAGATCGATCCTGCTGAACTACACCGGCTTTACCCTCCTGAAAAAACGATACCGAACGAACGCGAACACCTGTTGACC
>JAFAUR010000590.1 GCA_019243205.1 Acidobacteriaceae bacterium
CATCCAGTTCGCCTCTTTCGGCGCGGAATGGAGGTATATGCGCAACACCTGCAACAGCATCATGGGCGCAAGATGACTCAGGATCAGCTTCCGGCCAACCGCATTAGAGCGCATTTCGGCACTAAAACGGTCAAGGTTCCACCGCAATACCGCGGCTTCATCGGAACAGCCATCCACGTGAATGATCGGAGGAAGCCGATTGAACAAGATCGGCGGCAAATGACCTTCGAACTTAAAAATCGTTCCGGCGACGAAGAAGTCGCCGCCGCCGTTGCAGGAAACATATCCATCCTTGCTTTGGGAGAAGAGTTCTTCGGCGGGAAGCCGTTTCTTTATCGACCGGTCCGAGGCGAGAGAGAACCGCCGTCCGCCGGTCATCAAGAAGCAATCGCCCGCCTTGAGCCGGACGGCTGCCTGATGGTCTGTTACAGAAAGCCAGCATTCCCCCTTCTGAACGACGTTGAACGTGAATCCTTCATAGGCAGGGAAATCGACAGCCCACTCGCTGCCGGCGTCCAACGCGACGTTGGTGAAGGCCCTTAGGCGAATCCTCGTTAGCGCATCAGAAAGAGGATCGATCGCATCCGATGGTCTGGATTCGAGCACAAACTGGACTCGTCAGCATGAAATATGGATCCTCGCGGCTAGAGAATCCTACATAACAGCTTGATTATAGAACCATGAAGAAAGAGTCTCTTGGGTCCTCTTCTTCCGGAGCTTTGCGCATCGCTGTGATCGGTGTCGGTGGAATTGGGAGCACTTTCGCGTTCCAACTGGTTCGGAGTGGCCACGAAGTGACAGCGGTCGCCCGCCCTGGGTCAACTCGATTGGAACAGTTAGAAGGCGAGGGCGGCGTGGTCGACACAAAAAACCAACGTGCGGAGCTAGTTGTCAAAAACAAGCTCGACGAGGAAACCCCCTACGATCTTGTGCTTGTGACGCTGCCCGCTTACCAGGCCGAGGCAGTCCTACCGGAGCTTGCGCGCAGCGCCGCCAAGTGGATTCAGTTTATGTTCAACACATTTAATCCCGAACTGCTGCGAGATGCGGTCGGAGCGCGGCGCTGCTCGTTCGGCATGCCGTTCGTGCAGGGCAGCCTGGACGCAAACGGCAGGTTGACCGCAAAGATCGGCGCTGGTGGCCAAAAGACGAAGATGAATGACGTCAGATGGGTGCAGCTCTTCAATGCCGCTGGCCTGCCGGCCGTGTTTGAACCCGACATGCTCCTTTGGCTTCGCTGCCATGTTCCGATGTGCATCGCATTTGAGAGTGTGTCCGTTGCAGGGCAGCGACGTGGCGGCGGAGCTTCCTGGAGCGAGGCGCTAACAATCACACGAGGGCTGCAGGAGGGGTTCACCCTGATTCAACGAATGGGATATCGACTCCATCCCTCGGGGAAGGCACTGCTTCATGCGGCTCCGGCGTGGGCGCCGGCAAGTATGCTTTGGTTCATGTCCCGCATCTCCTCGTTCCGTGAACTCCTCGGGACGGGTGTCAACGAGTGCCGTGCGCTGGTGGATCTGCTTGTGTCAGCAGCGCAGGAAGTCAACCCTGCTGTCTCTGTTTCCAGAATCGAGGCGATGAAGCCAACAGAACGTTAAAACTCTAGAGCTAGCTTCGACCTATCGTCCCGCTCTGTCGAAAGCAGAAGCTGCTTCTGACGAAAAGTAATCGCCTGTTGCTAGATCTTCGAGGAGGGTTACGTTCACCGGGTTCCAGCCGACTAGTTCGCGCGTCAATCTACTGGAGACAGGGGAATCGACGGCGAAGGCTTTTGCGAAAAAGACATTCTGGAAATGCTGCTCGGCCCTGCTTGCGGGCACGGAGACTGTCGGGATATTCAGCGTGCGGCCGATCAGACGCGCGATGGTCTGGAAAGTAATGCCGCTCTCCCCTGTTCCATGCAGGATACTGCCCGCCGGAGCCTTTTCCACCGCAAGCCCGTAAAGGGTGGCTGCGTCCTGACGGTGAACTGCGGGCCACCGGTTAGCCCCATCATCAAC
>JAFAUR010000530.1 GCA_019243205.1 Acidobacteriaceae bacterium
GCGTCGGGAAGCTCTACAACACCCCGGTACCGCGATCCATCGATCTCGATGGGAACGATCGGGGCTGGATTTCGCGTTACGCGTGGGGCTCGGACTACCACCCGGAAATGACGAAGGCATTGAAGGTTCTCGCTGAAAAAATCGCGGAACGCCACGGTGAACCTTTCGCCTGGCGCGTTTGCGTCGATACCGCGCCTTTGCTCGAACGTTCGTACGCAACGCAGGCGGGCTTGGGCTGGATCGGGCGCAACACCTGTCTCATCAACCAGGCCGCGGGTTCCTGGTTTTTTCTCGGCGAACTGCTTCTCTCGATTCCTCTCTCGCCAGATTCGCCGCCCCCGGACCGATGCGGCACCTGCACGCGCTGCATCGACGCTTGTCCTACGGCAGCGATTATTCCCGATGCAAACGGCTGGCACCTCGATGCCCGCCTGTGTATCTCCTATCTCACTATCGAAAAACGAGGACCGATTTCGGACGGCCTCGGGCAACAGATAGGCAACCACGTCTTCGGGTGCGACATCTGTCAAGATGTGTGCCCCTGGAACAGGCGTGCGCCCGTCACCACGGATGCGAGCTACTATCCGAAAGCCTACGCGCCGGCCCTCGATGAACTCTCGTTGCTTAGCGAGGAAGAATTTCGGGAGGTCTTTAGGAACTCTCCTGTTTGGCGGACAAAGTATAGCGGTTTTCTCCGAAATGTCGCCTTAGCTATGGGAAACGCGGGGCGAGAGGCCATGCGTGGACCTCTGGAACGGTTGGCTCAACATCCGGACGAGACGGTGGCGGTGACGGCCCGCGGCGTGCTGGAACGTTTGGCGCGCGGGTGACGTAGTGAATCTCAGGACGCAGCGTATATGGGTTTGAACTTTCTCGCGCTGCCGTTGCTAGCTGGATGCGTCCTGAGCGGAGGGCATTCGCAACGGCCCGCACGCGAACCCGTCATCGCCCCGGGTTTCGACCGGTTTTACAACAATGACTACGACGGCGCCATAAAGCAGTTCGAAGCAGCGGTAAAGGCGGCTCCCGCTGATGCCGAGAGCTATAACCATCTCGCTCAGGGCATTTTGTACGAGACGCTATTTCGGACCGGAACTCTCGGCAGCCACTTGGTTACTGACGCGAATGAGTTTCTACACCGCTCCAAAATTCCGATGTCTCCGAAAGACAAAAAACGCTTCACCCAGTGTATCGAGAAAGCGCTGCAACTGAGCCAGGGCAGGCTGGACAGAAATCCGAAGGATATCGACGCCCTGTACGCGCTCGGTGTTGCCCACGCTCTTCGCGCCAATTACTTGTTCCTTATTGACAAGGCGTGGATTGAAGCGTTACGCGAGGCCACAGCGGCACGGAAGGCGGACGAGCAGGTTCTGGAGATCAATCCTGATTTCATCGACGCGCGTCTCATTCTGGGCCTGAACGAATATGTGGTCAGTTCACTGCCGTTTTACCTCCGGGCTTTAGGATTTCTGGGCGGCTTTCATGGAGACAAGGAGGATGGCATCCGCCAGCTCGAATCGGTGTACGAGTGCGGGCTGCGCAATCGCTATGATGCAGGCATTCTGCTGGCTGTGATCTATCGGCGTGAACATCGGCCCCGACAGGCGATTCCCCTGCTGCGGGCTCTTGCCGAACGATTCCCAGAGAACTATCTCCTTCGATTTGAACAGGTAGAAATGTACAGTGACGCGGGCGACAAGGCCAATGCCTTGAAAGTGCTGGGGGAAGTGGATGCGCTCCGGGAAGCGGGCGCGCCCGGGTATGCTCAGATAAAACCTGCGAAGATCCTTTACCTGAGAGGGAACCTTCAGTTTTGGTACGGAGACCTGCCGCAAGCCGAAGCGAACCTGAAAAGCGCACTCGCTCGAAACGATGAGTTGGAGATGGGCACAAAAACTCTGGCCTGGCTCAGGCTCGGTCAAGTGTACGACCTTCAGAAACGCCATACGGAGGCGGCCGGAGCGTACCGGGAAGTGCTGAAACTGGCTCCGGAATCCGACTTGGCGTCCGAGGCCAAGGGCTATCTTTCGAACCCATATCGCAGGAAGAAAACGAGTCAGGAGACGGCAGCATGACCGGAGAAGAAATTAAGGTAGATCGCGAGCGTGAATCGCCGCAGGGGCAATCTGGGGCCGGGAAGTACGCCCTGTATCA